>QIIH01000241.1 GCA_003229235.1 Flavobacteriales bacterium
GCACCAGACCAAGTTGTAGCTATTGAGCGAACAAAAGAAGCCGATGCCAAGGCAAAGATTGAGACTATTAAAACGAGCCTTAAAGGATTATAGTAACACTTTATTTACGATACAAAAAGTAATGATTTACAGTGTCAATATATTTTTGTTTGGCCTGTTGTGGCGATAAATCTGTGGATTGGAATAGTGCGTTGGTTTTAAAAGCAACAATAAGAGGATTCGAGCTTTTGGATGTTTCTGGATTGTTTGTCGCTCTTTTGTAATATGCGTAAAGGCGTAGTAAAAAATCTGCCGGGAAAGGCTCAGTGTGCGCGTTGATGCCATCAACGGCTTCTTTAAAGGCTTTATCTAAGGCATCTTGACTCATGAAGTAGCTATCACAGAAATTCCGCCTTTTACTTTTTGATTAAGGCTTACTTGGATTTTTGCATCTAAAGGTAAAAACACATCAACCCTCGAACCAAATTTTATAAATCCGCTATCAGAACTTTGGTCAACATTTTGGCCTTCTTCTGCATAGTTTATGATTCTTTTTGCCATAGCTCCAGCAATCTGTCTGTATAATACCTTTCCAAAAGTGGGAGAGTCTACAACCACTGTAGTACGTTCGTTATCTGTTGAAGCTTTAGGGTGCCATGCTACCAAATATTTACCCGGGTGGTATTTACTGTACGTAACTTCACCGCCAACAGGATAACGCGTTACATGCACATTTAAAGGCGACATAAACACAGACACTTGCAAGCGTTTTTCTTTAAAGAATTCTGGTTCGAACACTTCTTCTATCACCACGACTTTTCCGTCTACAGGGGATAGCACTTGGTTGTGGTTAGGGGTAAATTCACGTTTAGGGTTTCTAAAGAATTGCAACACCAAGATGAGCAACACTAAAATGCCTAGGAGTAAACTAATTCTGAGCCAATCGATATCGATCAGATTATTGATCAAAAGAATACTAACCGTACAAATGGCAAAGGCAATGAGGATAATTGTATTTCCTTCTTTATGAAACATAACACACTAAATTTAAGTATAAATACACAAATGGAGCTGTAAAAATTAAGCTATCGAGGCGATCGTATATTCCCCCATGACCTGGCATAATAACGCCGCTGTCTTTAACTCCCGCTATTCGTTTAACTCTCGATTGAATTAAATCTCCTATCGAACCAAAAATAACAATAATAAAGGCCAATGTGATCCATGATGTGATCGAAATGAAATTCACAAAATACCAAATAACACACGCCGTAAGTATTGCTCCTACAGCGCCACCAATAAGCCCTTCGATTGTCTTATTAGGCGAGACACTTGGCATAAGTTTGTTTTTGCCAAAGTTCTTGCCAACTAAATATGCAAAAGTATCATTGGCCCAAAGCATTACCAATACACCAATCATTACTTCTTTAGAGTACGCTATACCGTTGAACGGAATCACAGAAATTGCTGCAAACCCAAATACGATATTACCGATTAAAATTAATCGACCCAGCAGACTAGAGATTTGTGTTTTCCCTCTAAAAAGCCAGAATAGTAGATACATGTTTATTAAGGCTGCAAACCCAATAAAAACCAAATTGATATGTACCCAAAGCTCTAAATAGTGCTGTACAATAAAAATCATTAATAATAAAGGCAAAGCTAACCACCAACTAAGGTTACGCAACCTGCTGTATTCTACACAGGTCAATAAGCCCAAAATAAAAATTACTAGAACAAAAGCGTATTTAGAAATGAATAAGGACCCTATAAGAATAGCGACATACAGGGCTCCAGACGCAGCCCTAATTAAAAGATCCTTCATATTATAAGTCTTCCAGAAGCAACAAATATAGGTTTTTTGTTGTGTTTTCGGAACTCATAAAATCCTTTTCTTTTTTGGTTTCGAAGTCTTGTATAGATGTAATATTTGTCGGAATGTTGTTTACACTTCGATTTTTGATTTGCCGCAGACCTTCGCCGATGTTTTCTACCAACTGACTCGTTGTGCTAAAGATTACAAAGTTACTAGGAAGTTCGTGTAGCTTTTTTTCTCTGATTTGATTAGACGAAAATAGCACAGATCCGTTATTGGCTATTAATGCTTCACAGCTACATAAAAAGAAAGCCGACCCCTCTTTTTTACCAAAGTTTAAATTGAAGCCTTCAAATCTTGATTTGAGCGTATCGTCTATGCAAAACACATCTTTTTCGTACCAATCGTTCTCTAATAGGATATTGTCGAATGTATCAATAACTTCTTGAATATTTTCACAGTAAATAAATTTACCGCCGTTGCTTCTAAAGTTGTAGGTAAACTTTTCGTCAATTGGTAACTTCTTTTCTGGGAAGTATTTACCGTGATCCATTTTCATTTCTCCGGTTTATTAGCCTTAAGATTTAACAGTCTTTTAAAGAGACTCATTTGAGTGGAATGGAAAAAAATTACAATTTAACCCAAAGATAAAAAAGTTAGGGCTTGAAACCCTAACTTTTCGTTAATATATGCATGTATTAAAAATGTAGGCAAATACCATTATTTTTTTAAGGGAATTACCTCTGGTTTTTTAAACGGGCGTTCTCCAAATATAACTTCCAGGTTGTCTTTAAAAATCACTTCTTTGTCTAATAAAACATTTGCCAATTCGGTAAGCTTGTCTTTGTGCTTTTTAAGCAGTTCTATAGCCCGTTGATATTGAGTCTCAATAATATTAGAGATCTCTTTATCTATCATTTCGGCCGTTTTTTCGCTGTATGGCTTAGTGAAGTTATAATCTGCTTGCCCTGAAGAATCGTAATAGGTAATGTTTCCTATTTTGTCGTTTAAGCCATAAATTGTAACCATAGCTCTCGCTTGTTTGGTCACTTTTTCTAAATCACTTAAGGCGCCTGTCGATATTTTATCAAAAATCACTTTTTCTGCAGCACGTCCTCCCATAGTTGCGCACATCTCGTCTAGCATTTGCTCCGGACGAACAATCAAGCGTTCTTCTGGCAAATACCAAGCAGCTCCTAAAGATTGCCCTCTAGGTACTATAGTAACTTTTACCAAAGGAGCAGCATGTTCGAGCATCCAGCTCACTGTGGCATGACCAGCCTCGTGAAATGCAACGGCCTTTTTCTCGTCTGGTGTAATTATTTTATTTTTCTTTTCAAGCCCTCCTACGATACGATCTACCGCATCTAGAAAGTCTTGCTTACCAACAGCTTTTTTGCCTTTACGAGCAGCAATTAGAGCTGCTTCATTACATACATTGGCAATATCTGCTCCAGAAAACCCCGGAGTTTGCTTGGATAAAAAGTCTGTGTCTAGTTCTTCTAACTTTTTTATTGGACGCAAATGAACTTCAAAAATCTCTTTGCGTTCTCGAACATCTGGTAAGTCTACATAAATTTGTCGATCAAAACGTCCCGCACGCATCAATGCCTTATCTAATATGTCGGCGCGGTTGGTTGCGGCTAATACAATTACATTGGTATTAGATCCAAAACCGTCCATCTCTGTAAGCAGCTGATTAAGAGTGTTCTCACGCTCGTCGTTAGAGCCAGAGAAATTACTTTTTCCTCTCGCTCGACCAATAGCATCAATCTCGTCGATAAAAATTATCGATGGCGATTTTTCTTTGGCTTGCTTAAACAAATCACGTACACGCGAAGCTCCAACACCAACAAACATTTCTACAAAGTCTGAACCAGAAAGTGAAAAGAAAGGCACTTTGGCCTCACCTGCTACGGCTTTCGCTAATAATGTTTTACCAGTTCCTGGAGGTCCTACTAAAAGCGCTCCTTTAGGAATTTTACCTCCCAAGGAGGTGTATTTGTCTGGAAATTTTAAAAAGTCTACAATTTCTTGGACTTCTTCTTTTGCACCCTCAAGACCAGCCACATCTTTAAAAGATGTTTTTACTTCGGTATTGCGGTCAAAAAGCTTTGCTTTAGACTTTCCGATATTAAATATTTGTCCACCTGCTCCACCTGCTCCGCCTCCACTCATGCGACGCATTATTAAAATCCAAATTCCTATAATGATAACAAATGGTAACAATCCGATAAGAATATCGCCCCAAAGATTTTCTTCGCTATAAAATTCAACACGAGTTGTAACCTCAATATTATTGCTTTTTACTTGATCGATTTTCCTTTCGAAATTTTGTAAATCTCCAAATTGAAACTGATAATCTGGGGCAGTTGCAGATGAGCCCAAAAGGGTTTTCTCTTCTTTGCGTTTGTGTATCTCTTTGGTTTTAGCATCTGGTGTTAAGAAAACACGAGCCATTTTATCATTAATGATAAAAACCGTTTCTATGTCGCCTTGTTGTAGATAACTAAAAAATTCTGATTGAGTAGTTTTAGGCGGTTCAGACCAACTATTACCATACAGCGAAATCGCGAAAAATATCGCAATGATGATTCCGTATATCCAAAAAGGACTAAATTTTGGTTTCTTTATTTCGGGTTTTTTTTCTTCGTTAGCCATGTTGCTTGTGCTATTTTTTTAATAGGTAGATTCTATTTTAATCGAATTTGCGTCACCCCACAATCCTTCGATATCGTAAAATTCTCTAATATGTTTCTGGAAAACATGTACCACCACATGTACGTAATCAATTAAGACCCATTCTGCATTATCGGCTCCTTCTGTATGCCAAGGATTTTCTTTCAGCTCTTTGCTGACAGACTTTTGAACCGAATTTACAATAGCATTTACCTGAGTGTTGGAGGTACCATTGCAAATAATAAAATAGTCACAAACCATGTTTTCTAACTCTCTCAGATCTAAGATTTCTATGTCTTGTCCTTTAACCTCTTCAATTCCTCTAATAATTTGAGTGATTAACTGATCTGATCCAACTTCTTTTTTTGACATTAACTGGTTTTATTTGTGCAAAGTTATTACTTTTTTCGTTCCTTAGACTTGCTATAGTTTAAGATTAACAGAATAATTAATTATTGGATTTGAATATAATCAAACTTAATGCCACCGATTCTACAAATGACTATTTAAAATCCCTTATAAAGGACACCCAAGTAGAGAATAATACCTTGGTGGTTACACATTTTCAAAATCAAGGAAAAGGCCAGCATGGTAATGTTTGGCATTCTCAAAACGGTAAAAGCCTTACGTTTAGTATCTACAGGGCATTTAGTCAACATAAAGACTGTTATCCTTTTATGCCACAAATGGTTGTTTCTTTAGCTATTATTCATGTTTTAGAAGCTCTAAATATTCCTGAGTTAAGCATTAAGTGGCCTAACGACATTCTGTCATACAATAAAAAAATTGGCGGAATTCTAATAGAAAATATTTGGACAAAAGGTCAGCCCACTCACCGTGTTATTGGTATTGGCTTAAATGTAAACGACCTGCCTAATTCTGATTTCCCTAAAGCTAGTTCGTTATATCAGATTATGGGCATAGAATATGATTTGGATTCACTTTTGGACCAGTTACATCAAAAAATCATTGAGCATTTTGAAACCTTTAAAGTAATTGAACAAGACATTTATTTTAAAGAGTATCACGACTATTTATTTAAAAGAGAAGCCGTGGCAACATTTAAAGGTAAAGATGGAGCCTTATTTAGTGCAATAGTAAAGGGGGTTAGCCCAGAGGGCAACTTGCAGCTCGAACAAGAAGACGAACTGCTTAAAAGTTATGCGGTAAAAGAAGTTGCGATGTTTTATTAAATCTTGGCTAACTTATCTGAAAGCGTCCCTAAAAAGGAAGTAATAGGACTTTTAATCATCATGCCCATCATGGCGTTAAATTGCCCTTCGAATAATAATTGAACTTGCGATTCACTTGGGTTAGTTTCTTCAATATTTCCTGTAAGAGTAAAAGGTAGCTTATCGCTTTTCGCACCTAAAATAATCTGATTAGGAGCGTTAATTTCTTTAATTTCAAGCGCAATTTCTGGCATTCCTTTAAGCGCAAACACGAAGGCGTTATCTGCAATGAGTTCGAATTTAGTGATGTTTTCTGGCATTAACTGCTCAAAATTTTTGACGTCGCTTAAAAAGTCACAGACTTCTGCCGCCGACTTTTGAACGCTCACAGTATTACTTTTAATATTCATAGGTTTTTTATTTGTTCCAGTTGGCAGGGTCTTTACGCCAATCTTGCAATGTTTCTATTTGTTCTGGATTTATGTATTGAGATTTTTCTGCTTGTTCGAGCAAATGTTCGTAGTCACTCAATGTGTGCAAAGTTACACCTGCTTTTTTAAAATTGTCGGCTGCTTGTTCAAAACCATAAGTAAAAAGCGCGAACATTCCTTTTACATTGGCGTTTTGTTCTCGCAAAGCGGCTACGGCATTTAAACTGCTTTTGCCCGTACTTATCAAATCTTCTACGACTACTACAGTTTGATTTTTTTCTAACTTTCCTTCAATTTGATTTTTACGCCCGTGCTTTTTAGCCTCTGGGCGAACATAAATAAACGGAAGGTTCATATAATCTGCAACAAGCATACCAATCCCAATAGCACCAGTGGCCACTCCAGCTATTACATCGGGTTTGCCATAAAGCTCTTCTATCTGATTTGACAGATGTTCTCTTAAAAAGTTTCTAATCTGCGGATACGACAATGTAATTCTATTGTCACAATAAATAGGAGAATTCCAGCCAGATGCCCACAAAAAAGGGTTTTGTGGTTGCAATTTAATTGCATTAATTTGTAATAATAATTCGGCGGTTTTTTGGGCTGTCTCTTTATTTAATATCATACTGCAAATGTATAAAGTTTTTATCAATGAAATTCCAGTAATCTTAACAACCGAAAAACACATCGGAAAAGATTACATATCCATTCCGATAGAATTGGTACGCTTTAAAAAATTGATCAAATATATTCTAAGGGGGAAGCTCATTTATGTTAATTTGTATCATCCCGACGAAGCAAAATTGGAAAAATATTTACATAAAAAATTACCTGTAGTCGAAGCTGGAGGTGGTCTAGTTTTTAATGATCACCAAGAGATTCTCTTTATTAGGAGAAATAAAAAATGGGATTTACCAAAGGGTCGGATCGAGAAAAACGAAACTCCAGAGCAAGCAGCCTTGCGAGAAGTTGAAGAAGAGACAGGAATATCGGGTCTTCAAGTAACAAAGTTTATTAGAAAAACATATCATGTTTTTAAACGCAATGGAGAGTATCGATTAAAAATTACACATTGGTACGAGATGCACTCTAGTTTTGATGGCAATTTTAAACCAGAAAAAAAAGAAGGCATTACAAAAGTGAAGTGGAAGAATTTTGCCAAATCTCAAGAAGCCCTTAAAGAGTCTTATGAGAATATTAAATTACTTTTCCCTAATGAATATTTAACCACCCACCCTAAAGACAGGGTATCTTAGATGTGCTTTTTCGTAATAAGGCGATTGTTTATGAATCCAGTCTAATTGCATATACCAATTAGAAGAAAAGCCAGCGTCACTAGCTTTTTTTGCTTCGAATTCTGCTTTAATTTCTGGGTTTTGAGTTAAATATTCCAAAGCCAAATCCTCCCATACATAAGGCGAAAAGCCTTCTTTTTGCTGTAATACGGAATCAAAGAAATTCCAATTAAAATACGAATCGGTCGCTTGCGGCTCTAAGGTTTCCATAATTAAGCGCAAGCCGCGTTGTTGGGTTTTTACCACATAATATCCGCCGCGAAGCCAAACTTGCTCATTAAAAGATTCAACTTGTGTGTTGTAGTGAAGATAATGCCCTTCGTAAGGTCGTGTTGAGCTGTTATAATTTGCTATTCGATAACCATCAACCGTCATTAAGGTGTCTTTTGAGACAAAATCTGCCTTTATTTTATTGGTTCGAAGCTTTTTTATAATAGGCCACCAACCACGAGGAATAATATAGGCTTCTGGTATTTTTATCGAATCGGTCGCTTTAAAATAATTGTAATAAGTAACAGGACGCTCAAAGGGCGCATCTCTATCATAAAACAGGCGGTCGTTTCCTGTTACTTCACTGGCTTTCGTTTGGGCTTCGTATCCCTTAAAGTTTAACGTAGTACTTTGAGTGCTATCGATTGCCCATGTGATTGGGTAATAATTACCAACTGCAAAACGGTCGTTTGCGGTTTTACGCATATCCATTATTTGAGCGGCGTTGGCATCGGTAATATTAATCATACTCTTCAATATTTCGTAAGTGCCTTCTACACGATCTTTATAAGGCTTGAGCATGTGGGTTTCTATCATCATCCCAACAGTATTATACAAACTAGTGTAGCCTGTAGAGTAACGCGGCCCGTCCATAAACTGAGAAAACCCACTTTCTGGAGATCTGTTAAACACATTCACATAAGGTGTAATGTCCCAATTTCTCGATTTAAGAGAATCTTCTAATTGAGGCATAATTTCATTGTGAACATACTTGCCCAAAGGGCCTCCTAGTCTGTTATGTTGGGTAAATAAATGAGTAAGCGTATATTGATAATCGGCGCCATTGCTCACATGAGTGTCAATAAAAACATCGGGTTTAAGTAAATTAAAAACATCTTGAAAAGCTTCCGTATTGCGGGTGTCTGCCTTAATAAAGTCACGATTAAGGTCAAAATTACGAGCATTCCCTCTAAAACCATATACTTCTGGGCCATTTTGATTGGTTCGGCTGTAGCTATTCCTGTTTAATGCACCTCCAATATTATATATAGGGATTACTCCAACTATGGTGTTTTCTACATCGGAAAGCTTTCCGTTTGCCAAATCTCTCATAAGCATCATCGATGCGTCAATTCCGTCTGGCTCACCGGGGTGAATGCCATTATTAATAAGGACAACAGCTTCGCTACGGTCGTTAGTAAATTCGTTCTCAAACGACCTGTTTTTGTTATAGGTAATTAAATGCAAGGGTTTGCCACTATCAGTATCGTCTAAGGTATACATAGAAACACTTTGATAATGTTCGCTCAACGCTTCGTAAAAACTTATTACTTCTTGATATGTTGCAGTTTTAACGCCTTTAGATTCTTCAAAAGGGGTTGATATGTCAAGTGGTCCTTCAGGCTCCGAGCCACAGCTAAAAACTAAAAAACATAAGAGAAGGACAAGTATTGACTTCATTTTTGAATGAGTTTATATTGTAAAAATAGCAAAAGTAATATCCTTAGCTTTTGTTGATATC
>QIIH01000330.1 GCA_003229235.1 Flavobacteriales bacterium
CGGTCTTGAGCGGTAGAAAAAAGTTCGAAATCGTAGGTAAGAGCAGCAGCGAAGGTTAAATCTCCTCCGCAAAGACGCAATACTCTATAAGGTAATTTTAAATCTCTCATAATGTCTTTTATATGCTCTACCATTACACCAAAAGCAGCATACGAGTTTTCTGGATGTTCTATTCGAACAATCTCGACCTTGTCGAATTGATGCAAACGATTAAGCCCACGTACATGCGCTCCGTAAGAGCCAGCTTCTCTTCTGAAACAAGGGGTGTAGCTTGTACAACTAATTGGCAATTGATCTGCTTGCAGTAAATCTCCTCTAAATATGTTAGTTACTGGTACTTCGGCAGTTGGGATTAGATATAAATCGTCGCCTGTAACATGGTACATTTGCCCTTCTTTGTCTGGTAAACTCCCAGTGCCAATCCCAGAAGCTTCGTTTACCAAAAGTGGCACTTGATATTCTGTATAACCGGCAGCAGTATTTTTATCTAAAAAGTAATTAATCATAGCGCGCTGCAAACGAGCACCTTTCCCTATATAAACTGGAAATCCGGCACCAGTAATTTTGGTTCCTAGTTCAAAATCTATCAGGTTGTATTTTTTTGCTAACTCCCAATGAGGTAAAGAACCTTCTGCTAACTTAGGAATATCACCCTCGGCAAAAATCTCGACATTATCATCTTCACTTTGCCCTGCGGGTACTTGCTCGTTAGGGACATTAGGCAATGTAAAAAGCAGTTCTTGCAGAATATCTGCTTGCTGGTTGAGCTTTTCTTGAAGCTCTTTTGAGTTTTCTTTTAGCTGCGTTGTTCTTTCTTTTAAAACAGTAGCTTCACTAGCCTTCCCGCTTTTAAAAAGCGCTCCAATTTGTTTAGATAGCGAATTAGATTCTGCAAGGCATTCGTCTAATTTTGCCTGAAACCCCCGACGCGCTTCGTCTGCTATTAATACTTGATCTAAAAGCGAATTTGCATCAATACCGCGCTTAGCCAATGCGGTTGCAAACTGGTCTTTATTTTGTCGAATTGCGCTTACCTCTAACATGGAATCTGTTAATTTTAAGCTGTAAATTTAAACAAACATGAGCATTAATCACAGTTCGAAATGAGAAACTTCGAGCCCCGCTTAGTTGATTTCTTCTGGGTTTGCGCTTTTCTTTTTAGGCCATGTAATATTAAAGTCACTTTTAGAAGGCACCAACCATTCGGAATGTTTAAAATGTTGCCAAGGAGTTGCTCCAAGATCGGTATTAGGTTCGATAAACGGATGATATGTACCCGCATTTACTTTGAGTTGTGCGCTTACAAAAACGGCAACATCTCTCCCTGCTCCAGCTTCTTTGGCTTTGATGCGTTGTGCAAGTTGCCAAATCATATCGGGCTTGCTTCTAAAAGCACGGTATTGTTTTTTGGTGAGCATATTGCGATAACCATAATTTTTCTTGGTAGCGGTAGTGTCTGTTTTGTCTTTTACATAATAGATAACGCGTCCAGACTTTGATCTTAACATCATACGCCAGCTTAAGCGATGGCCTTCTTCTGTCCAAAGTACATTGTCTTGAATCGCCCAATGTCTAAGAGGCAAAGCAACCTGAATTAAAAAGTAAATTATTCCGAAGGCAACAAATAACGTAGCCATCTTTGGAACTTTAATAGCTGTGCCTTGATACAATTCTCTCTTAAGTTTAAACCGTTTTATAAGGGTAGGTGAGGAGAAAAAGAACAGTGCAAAGGCAATCGACATATATGGGAATATCCCAATTTGAAACACAACCGAATTGAACAAGTGAAAAAACAACGAAAGCCCCAGCGCTAAGACCCTTGTTTTTTTATTCAGGAACAATGGAATTATTAGCAAGTCGAATAAAATGCCGAAATATGCCATCCCTTGATGCACCCAAGGCTGTTGTAGAAGGTCTCCAATTAGCCAATAATCGGCTTTGCCTTTCATAAATATACGAGCTACTGTGGCATTTAGCCAATCGGGATAAATTTTTGCCACCGCGGCAAAAGTGAACACAATTAATATTTGTAAGATTACGATCAGTTTGCACCAACGGGGCATTGCATTAGTCCTTAATTTGGGATTGAATTTTGCGTCTAAAGACAAGGCCCTACTGGCAGGGAGCAATACCATCATATAACACAGTAGCATCATTAAATAGTAGTGGTTATTATAAGACGACTTTTGCATCAAATAAACTCCCGTCCACATAAGTGCATAGCCTAGCATGCTCCATCGGTATTTTAAGCCCAGCATTACCATAAGCCCAAAAACACCCATGACCGCAAAGTATATATACATACCATCCCCTGGTAAAGGCTGCAACCATTCAAAACCAATAAAAGAAAAAGTAAATTCTGGCTCGACAAGTGTACGCCGCACCCAGCCGGTTCCTATTGCGCCAAAAGCTTCGATACTAATGAGTAAGCCAAAGGCAATTCTAAAGAGCACGAGACCCGTATTATCTATTTGTGTGTATAGTAATTTCTCTGCTTTAGCCCACATATTCTCTGGCAAATAGTTCATCTTGGGCAATTGCTTTCGTTAATTCTTGAGTAGAATTAAAGTGTTGTTCTTCGCGAATGTGAGCTAAAATTTGAATAGTCAAATGTTGGTTGTACAAATCGCTATCAAAGTCTAAAAAATAGGTTTCGATGCTTTGTTTGGTTCCACCAACGGTGGGATTTGTGCCAATACTCATAATCCCTCGACACATCGTATGGTCGAGTATAGCTTGTACTACATAAACTCCTTTTTTTGGAATGATTTTATAGGCCTCATCTATTTTTAAATTGGCGGTAGCATACCCTAACTTTTTGCCAATTCCTTTTCCTTTTACTATGGTGCCACTTAAACTAAAATGATAGCCCAAATAGGCTTTTGCCGTCTTGATATCACCTTCGTTAATAGCTGTTCTAATTTTTGTCGAACTCACCGTAACGGTGTTGATATCCTGCGCGTTTATTTCGTGTACTTCGAAGCCATACGTCTTCCCAAAATCGCACAGATCTTCAATATTCGCGTTTCTGTTTCGGCCAAAGCGATGGTCGTGTCCAATTACAACATGTTTTGCGTTGAGCTTGTTTACAAGAATATCTCGAACAAATTCTATTGCTCTAATTCGCGAAAATGCTACGGTAAAGGGATGAACTATCACATGGGCAATTCCTAAGTTTTCTAGTAAGTGCGTTCGCTCATCAATAGTGTTAATCAATTTTATAGGTAAATCTGGTTGTACCACCATCCGCGGATGCGGAAAAAAGGTGAGCACTACCGGCTCGCACTTAGTTTTTTTACTAATATCGAGAAGCTTGTCTATTATAGATTTGTGCCCTATATGAACTCCATCAAAAGTACCAATAGTCACCACCGTGGGTTTGCTATTGCCGCTTACAAAATGGGATATACTGCGTTTATTTTCCATTAAACTGGTTCATGGTAATATCTGTTCCTGCCAACGCAAAAGAAGGGATTGCTTTAATTGCGATATCAAGTCGCTCGGGGAGTGCTGCATTTTCTTGTTCGTCCCAATCTCCTATTACGTAATCTACTTGTCGCCCTTTAGAAAAAGCATCGCTTATGCCAAACCTAAACCTTGTATAAGTGGTTGTGCCAAGAGTTGCTTGAATATCTTTAAGCCCATTATGACCTCCGTCTGAACCTTTCTTTTTAATACGTAATTGTCCGAAAGGAAGATTTAAATCATCGGTTACAACTAGCAAATTTTCTATGGGAATTTTTTCTTTTTCGAGCCAATAACGAACCGATTTTCCGCTTAGGTTCATGTAGGTGCTTGGCTTGAGTAAGATTAAAGTTCTGCCTTTTACAGATACTTTTGCGATGTCACCAAGCTTGGCAGCTTCGAATGTCGCTTGGTTGGCAGCGGCATAATGTTCTACAACTTTGAAACCAATATTGTGACGAGTGTTCTCATATTTTGGACCGATGTTTCCTAAACCTGTTATCAAGAATTTTTTCATGGGGTCTCCTACTATAGTGGCTTTGAAGCCAATGCCAAAAATGTTTTTTAAAAAGGTGAACACTATTTTTTTTGTAAAAATAAAAAGAGTCCGCTTAATTTAACCATTAAGCGGACTCTTTTATAATAAGTTGTGAAGAATTTATTCTCCAGCAGGAGCTTCTGCGGCTTCGCCATCGGCGGCTGGAGCTGCTTCTCCTTCTGCACCTTCTGCACCTTCTTCTCCTTCTTCGTCTTCTGTGACTTCTTCTACTATATTACGAGAAGTTCTGATTTGACAAATCACAGTGTTGTCTGTGTGCATAATAGTGTAACCTTCTGTATCGATACTAGCCGTGTACATTTTGCTACCAATACGCATCTCAGAAATATCGGCTTCGATAAAATCAGGTAGATTTGCGGGTACTGCTTTTATTCGAAGTTTACGAGTAACAACTCTCAGTACACCACCATTTTTAACTCCTATTGAGCTACCTACAACACGAACAGGAATGTTCATTGTAATTTCTTTGTCGTCAAAGATTTGGTAAAAGTCGATGTGTAAAATGCGGTCGGTTACAGGGTGAAACTGAATGTCCTGTAATACAGCTTTAAGTTCGCTCCCGTCTGATAGTTTAATCATTACAGTGTGTACGTCTGGGGTATACACCAAATTCTTAAACGACAATTCGGGTGCCGAAAAGTGAACTGGGTTATCTCCTCCGTAAACTACGCAAGGAACCGCTCCAGCATTACGTAAGGCTTTGGTAGATACCTTGCCCACGCTTTCTCTTTTAGATCCGTTGATTGTAAGTGATTTCATTTAATTAAATATTTAATTTTTCGGTTGACAAGCAAAAAATAAATTTTATTTCTGCTCATTTCATTATATGTAACAGTTTTATCCACTCCTTGTGGATATAAACGGCTGCAAAGATGCTACTTTTTTTTGTTTGGGAAAAGCAAATCTCTTCTTTTTTAAAGTGATTTGAGTGATGATAATGAGCTTGTTACATCAAAAACTTAGAGCTAATCGATTTGTTAGAATTTACCGAGTCCATTACTTGTGCAAAAAGAGGAGCACAACTTAAAACTCTAATCTTTGGCGATGTTTTGTCTAGCGGAATTGAATCTGTTACAATAAGCTCTTCTAGTTGAGAACTTTCTAAGCGTTCGTAGGCGTTCCCCGAAAGCAATGGATGCGTACAAATTGCACGTACACTCAAGGCGCCGCGTTCTATCATGAGGTCTGCCGCTTTGGTAAGCGTACCTGCAGTATCTACCATGTCGTCTACTAATACCACGTTTTTGCCTTCTACATTACCAATCAATTCCATATGTGAAATCACATTGGCTTTGGCACGTTGTTTATAGCATATTACAACATCGCTTTGCATAGCTTTACTATAGGCATAAGCTCTTTTAGAGCCACCCATATCTGGCGAAGCAATGGTAAGATTATCTAAATTGAGTTCTTTTAAATAAGGTAAAAATATAGTGGATGCAAAAAGGTGATCTACTGGCTTTTCGAAAAATCCTTGAATCTGATCGGCATGTAAATCCATGGTAATAATACGAGTTGCACCAGCTGTTTCTAGCATTTTTGCTACTAGCTTGGCCGCAATTGGCACTCTTGGTTTGTCTTTACGATCTTGTCTTGCCCAACCAAAATATGGTAGAACAGCGGTAATGTGACGGGCAGAAGACCGCTTGGCGGCATCTAACATAAGAAGCATCTCCATTAAATGATCACTATTAGGGAACGTAGACCCAATAATAAAAACACGAGCTCCTCTAACTGACTCTTCGAAAGACGGTTGAAACTCTCCATCACTATAGGTTGAGGTAATCACGTTACCAAGAGGAATACCGTAATGTTGTGCAATATTTTGAGCTAATACTTCACTTTGTTTACAAGCAAAAATCTTTGGTTCGGGGGTAGTTGAAGACATTAATTACGCTATTTAGTTGGTGGGTTACAAAGGTAAAAAAACTAAGCGTTGGACTCCTATTTTTAGGGCTATTATTTGGGCTGTTTTTGAATTTATTATGTACTTTTGCCGTCCCACTTGCCTTGGTGGCGGAACTGGTAGACGCGCTGGATTCAAAATCCAGTATCGTAAGATGTGCGGGTTCGATTCCCGCCCAAGGTACAATAAGCCAAAAATTGGAGAGAAATGCGAGCGAGCTTCAATAAAAGAAGCTCGCTTCTTTTTTGAAGTAATGCGAAGTGTTTCAATTTTTGGCTTTCAAGAGGAGCTTGAAGGGAACTTTGGCGAAGCCAAAGAATCTCGCGAAGTGAGTCTTGCTTCTACATCGACAAACCCACCCTTTATCCACTTCGTGGGTATCTTCATTAAATGTCCACTGGACATTTAGTTTTGCTTGCAAAACTGCATTACAGTAACCTCCCAAGAGGGGAGTAGATTAGGTCTTTTATGTTTAGATAGCTTGGAGCTTGAAGGGAACTTTGGCGAAGCCAAAGAATCTCGCCTCTGAAGTAGCCCGTAGCTCACTTCGGGGCTTGGAGCGAGTTTTGCCCTCCTTCACCAAGGTTTCGGAGGATGAAAGTGCTTGAAGGGCCTTTGAGCTCAGAATTTTTCTTATTGCAATCTCAGGAGCTAATCAAAGAATCCCGCCCCTGAAGTAGCCCGTAGCTCACTTCGGGGCTTTGAGGGAGTCTTGTTTTAGTTTTATGTAATGATTGTCTGCCAAATCGTTTTTCTGGATAAAGAAACCTTAGAGGTAATGTTATCCGGCAAATTTTGATGGGATATCACTATATTTAGTGTTGATATAACTAGTTGTGAGTAATAACCTCAAATTCCTGTGTGACAATTCGAGTATTTACTTGATTTTCCACTTTAAAAGCTACTATTTTAAAGAAAATAGAC
>QIIH01000186.1 GCA_003229235.1 Flavobacteriales bacterium
TATGTCGAGCGCTTGGACCGAGTGAAAACGTGTCATAGTATGCAATTGGGCCGTCGCAGTAGACGGGCTGTGAGAAATGCGGGCTAGTAGTTGTAGATTAGATTTACGATGTTATTAGGAAGTTTTTGCCTATTGCGGAACACCGCAATGGCGACTATTGGGTTGGTTTTTGCTTGCTTCGCAAACAAAAATGGGGGAGTCTTAATTTTATTTAGGCTAATCTGGAGCCGAGTGCAGTCTGTATAACTAAAAACCTTCTTCCTCGTATTTGTCGTGCTCAGGAGGTTTTTTCAAGAGCCCATCCATGGTCTCGCGAAAAAACGCTTGCCGTCCGGGCAAGCTGACTCCTTGTGCTTCTCCAAATTCTCAGCGGTTTTTAATGTTCTCCAGGCTGTACTCGACTCCAGCTTGGCTGCCTAAAATTAAGTGAGGGAGAAAGAGAGAAATAAGGGCCGTTCTCGCACATCCGTGTGCTCCACGGCATAAAACCATCCATGGTTAAAAACTAGCGGCCTAAAGGCCGTTTTTTTAGAATAAAGACCGGTGTAATAGGTAGTTTCTATATTTTTTTACTCCGCCCTAGCCTCAATCACGCGGCGGAGAATAAAACCTGAAGAGATTTAAATATTGGACTTCGTCCTGACTCTAAAGAGCCGGGCTACAAAATATATCGATGTTACGATAGGGTTGGCAACGACGTAAAGGCAGTAAATTAAGTACCACATTTTAATCTGGTATTTACTGCCAAAACTGGAAGATTAATTAATTTTAGATGTAGCCTGTAGGAAGCGTTCATCGAACGCTGAGTACAGGAAAGACTTTGAGTAAATAATTGAAATTGAAAATGTTACAAGATAATATCTTCCTGCACTTGACGTTTTTCAAACACCTCCTGCAGGCTACTTGCAATTTTTTGATTGTCTAGTTTGGGTTGACTCTTTCAATTTGACGACACTATGACGCAATAATTTACAATGCCCATAGGACGTAGAACTTTATGTCTATAATTTTCTGACACAGTTCCCAGGCCACACAAGTTTATTGTAATTTCTCAAATGGATTGTTAGTTCGGGATCGATAACTAATTAATAGAATAATTTTGACTGCTCGATAGCTACGACCGCCAATTACTTGCTAGTCAAGCGTGGTACGAATAATTATTCGCTTGCAAGCACATTTTTCCTTATTGCCACTTATAACTTCGATTTTAAATGATAAGGCTAAATCAAAGAGTTAAGTATAATTTGAATCTTATTTTCTGCTTAATACCTGGACAATAAATGACTGTATAGAAGTCAGTGTATATGCTAGTTTGTGCTGGTAGTTAATTAAAATTCTTTTTATACTAACTTTTAAACAAGTATAAGCATTGGATTTTAACGATATAACAATAATATAGGGAGAGTGTAGAATGGAACAAAGTATCTTTGCCAAAGTAGGAAAAGCAATTGCAGTAGCAGCTGTAATATTAACAATTGCAGATTTTGCTCAACCGATCGCCCCTGTCGCGGCTTATGTCATTGGGGCATCAATGATCGTGCTGACCGTACTTTTATTTGCGAAGTTTATCCTTAAAAAATGGAATGAGACTTTTTCTGTTCTTAGCTATTTTTCTGCTATGAGTTTTGTTATGGCCTTGATTTTATTTGTTTTTCAAAACCAATCTGACGAAGCCAAGCAATCTGGATTGATCGCGAGTAAGTTGCCTGGCTTGGTAGAACCACAAAAGTCATTAGGTATGGTTGAAAAACAATTAGGCCAAATTGCCGATTCAGCAAAATCCATAGACCGTAAAATGGATAATGTGACTAAAGAGGTTAGCAATAACCCAAGAAAAGAACTCTCGAATTTGGGTATGGACTGGAGCGCTCTGTCGATGTACAACGCTGCGAGCGCTGGAGACCTAAAAAGTTTGACACTATTTTTAAAAGGAGGAATGCGAGCTGATACAGTGATTGCAGCTCATAATGCTTCTGTCATTGATCATTTAATTGAAAACAATCCTCCGTCGTTGGCCAAAGTGCTGACATATTTTAAAAAGCACGGTTTCGATTTTGATAAAAAAGTTCAGTGTCGAATTCGAAATAAAGAGAGCTTATTAGAATTCAAACAGTTAAGGCCTGCTGAAATCGCTATTATTAAAGGCAATATGGTCGCATTAAAATTTTTAAAAGATAATAACGCTAAATTTGAAGATATTAAAAATCAGTTAAAAAATAAAATACAAGCAACGGCCAATAAAATGAATCACTTTTGTTACCATATGAATTATAATAATCCGCGTAATTATTATGTTAACAATTCTTTAGAGTCTGAACGTCGAAAATTGCGTAGATCTTGCCGGCAAATTGTTAGCATTCGAAGTAAAGACTTTGAAGTCAAAGAATACAAATCGATGAAATTAGCCTATCAAACACTAATTGGCAAGGAGTTTGTCTATCAACCGAGTGGCGATAAAAATCAAGCTTTGGAAAACGCTATTTTGTCCTCAGATGTAGCAGCAGTCAAATGGTTGTTAAAAAATGGAGCCAATCCAAACCATCGAGTAAAAGACTCCGATAATTCACCAGTACTGTCATTCGCTAGAGAAATAGAAAAGCCCGCCATCATATTACAAGCACTTATTGACGCGGGCGCAGATGTCAAAGCGAAAGGAGCGAGTGGTGAAATGCCTATTCATGTTTTTGTTAGAAGCGCACAATTTGATGCCGTTGAAGTACTCATCAAAGCCAAGGCGAACCTATCCGCAAAGACTGTCAAAAATGAAACTCCCGTTTATATCGCAACTCGATTAGGGCGGGCAAAAATTTTAAAACTACTTTTAGATAATGCTGCAGATGCAAATATTCAATCTCAGGATCAACAAGAAACTGCATTGTTTCTAACCGTTAAATGGAATAAACCGATATTGGCAGAAATTTTATTAAAAGGCGGCGCAAATCCGGATATGCGTGATGAAGACCAAAGAACGCCATTAATGCATATAGCCGATGAACGTGGCAAGAACAATATGTCTAAGCTGCTTTTAAAGTATAAAGCAGATCCTAATGCTAAAGATAAAAATGGTAGAACGCCGATTAGTATCGCCTCTTCGGGCAAAAATGAAGAACTGTTAAAACTAATGAAAAAGTAATATTTAAAATAACTCGAACAAGTCGATCAGTAGACGGAGTCATAAAATGCAAGCAACGAGTGAAAACGAACAAGGTAATTCGATTCCAGGTAATACAATTCTAGCTAAATTGGGCAAAGCCATAGGACTCGCGGGTGTGATCTTGACTATCGCAGACTTTGCTCAACCTATCGCACCTATAGCAGCTTATGTTATTGCAGCATCTATGTTGCTATTGGTCGTATTGCTTTTTGTGCGATTAGCGGCAAAAAAATGGAATGAGACGCTCTCAACCTTAAATTATTTTTCTATTATGAGCTTAGTACTTGGGGTTGTTTTAATTGGATTTCAAAATGGATCTGAGGAGACTAAGAAATCGGGTTTAATCGCGAGCAATGTGAGAGCATTTTCTGATTTGCAAAAGTCTCTAGGGTTGGTCGAAAAAAAGCTAGGAAAAATTGTAAAATCGACTGCTTCGATAGACCGTAAAATGGATAATGTAAAAAAAGAAACCAGCGATAATCCAAGAAAAGAACTCGCGAACATGGGTATATCCTGGAATGGAGAGTCCTTTGTTGATGCGGCGAGTCAGGGTAATTTAAAAGTGCTCGAGTTATTTTATAAAGGCGGTATGCGTCCTGAACAGATGATTTCAGCACACAATACGTCGATAGTAGATTATCTAATTGACCACGAATCATCTAACACTGCTAAAACTTTTGATTTCCTAATTAGCAAGGGATTTGATTTAAAGTCAAAAGTCAAAGCTAGAATTTGGGTCGACGGAACTGGATTCAAGAATCTGCAAATGTCGCCGTTAGGGATTGCCATTAATAAGGGCAAAGTCAAGTTTATTAAGTATTTGAGAAGTAAAAATGTAAACACAAGCAAACATAACAAATTAGTGACTAATGCGCTTACTAAAGTGACGAAGGCGACTAAACATTTTTGTTATACGTTTCCTACCAATTTTGGAAATTCAAGTAAATACGCAACCCGAAAAATTGGCCAAGAAAGAGATAATATTCGCAGTCAGTGTCAACGATATTTGCTGCAAGTGCCCAAGTTTACAATCAATAAAACGCTAAAAAAATACCAACTTGTATATAAAGCACTTAATGATAAAGAGTTTGAGTCGACGCTTGATAGTAAACTAAATACTGGTTTAACACATGCGGTATTACGTGGCGATGTAAAAGACACGATTCGCTATATTAAAGCCGGTGCTAATCCAAATACACGTTTTTCTGATTCCGATAAAACACCCTTGATCTCGTTTGCAGCAGAAATTAATAGTCCTGCACCGGTGGTTAAGGCTTTAGCTGAAAATGGTGCCAATGTGAATCTTGCCGGCTTGAGTGGTGAAACAGCCCTGCATGCGCATAGTCGCTTAGGCAAAGCAAATGCGGTTAAGGCACTATTAAGGGCAAAAGCCGATCCAAAGAAGGCAAACAATGCCAATGAAACAGCAACAAGTATTGCCACTAAGTTTAATAAAAAGAAAATTCTTAGCATTTTAGCTAAGGGTGTCGGAACTCAATAATCGCTATGATTGATTAGATTCAGTTTACCCCGCAGCTTGCTGCGGGCACAAGCCATTGGGGGCTTGCAAAGGGGAGAATGGAGTATTCTTCCCCCATATAAATTGGGGTCAGCCGTGCGACAAACTTTGCGTGGAGCTAAATTTATTAGGGAAAACTACCCCGTCTGCTTGCGGTGGGGTAGTTTATTTAAGAAATGAAAAGGTTTTTACAAGCACAGATTAGCATCTAATCAAACTACAAGGTGCCCCTTCATAGAGTGCTACTAACATTACTGACGCAACAGTTTTAATATGTTGGGGTCATTTTGCTTTTCAGCGACATTCATGGGACTAGCGTTTTGGCTATTTTTAATGTTTTTATTAGCTTTGGCTTCGAGCAGAGCATGAATTGCTTTGCTTCGTTTGCCTCTAATATGAAAATGAAGTGGTGTATCTTTACTTTCCGACTGCGCATTCACATCAGCACCGGCTTTTATCAGTAATTTAACGAACACATTAGAATTGGGCGCTTGAGCCGCTATGCTGATCATCGGCGTTTTGTCTTTGTTTATAAATTTCGAGTTAGCACTCGCACCAGCGTCTAAGTAAGCTTGAGCCAAAACAGGTTTACCAGCGAGAATGGCAACTGCCAAGCCTTTACTCAGTTCGCCAGTCACTTTAAATTTGTAGTTTTCATTAAACAAAAGCTGGTAAGAACTTACATAACTAGTAAATTCTTTGACTTTTTCTTTTAGTATATAGTTTTGTGTGAATGAACTACATTCACCTTGCCTTTTAATTTGATCATTCATAAGATCATTTCGGTAGCTTGTTCCTTTAACTTCGTGGTAGTATTTTGTATTGAAGCACGGATGAAAAACAAGGGTAGACAGCTTTTCAAGATTGGTGTTCAAATAACTTTTCACTGAGTCTAAGTCAGCCCCTTGTTTACGCAAAAACTTTATGACCGCCGAATTATTTTTAATGACGGTTGCCGTGATTAAATCAGTTTGCACATCATAATAACCAGTCATGATATTCCCAGCTTTGTAGGGGATTTTCTTATTTATATCAAATCCTTTTTTAATAAAATGCTTAATCATAGGGATGGTAGGTTGGGGGTTCTTTTCAATCAATTTAACAATAACAGACGAACCAGGGTGAGTATTTGGTACAAGAGTGTCTGGTTTCATTCCACCGTTTAAAAACAAATCGACTGTTTTTAAATCTCCTCGACTTGCTGCATCGTAAAAACTATGGCCATCCCAGTCTACTCCCATGTTTCTTAATTCTTTACGTGGGTTATTACTGGTTTCTTTTTTTACATTATCCATTTTCTTATCTATTGACTTCATGGAGCCTGCGATTTGTCCAAGTTGTTTTTCAACCAACCCTAGAGATTTTTGTAGTTCTGATAAACCTGGGATAGAGGCGCTGAGTATCCCCATTTCCTTGGCTTCTTCATTTTGGTTTTGAAACAGAAATAAAACAATCGACATCACAAGTGTCATTGCCCCAAAATAATTTAGAGTAGATAAATGATCATTCCATTTGTTAATTATATATTTTAAAAATATAAGCACTGCAATTAATACGATGGAAGCCACTATCATATAAGCCGAAATTGGGGCAAGTGGTTGAGCAAAATCTGCAATAGTGAGAATGGCGCCTGCGAGCGCTAAAGCTTTTCCGAATTTAACAACCAGAGTGTTTTCCATATCAAAGATTCCTAATATTAAATTTATTGTTATAGACTCAAAATCTACTAATTTAATTTTAATGTAAAGACGCTGTAGTAGGCTAATGTATAGCCTACCGAAAGTGGCACAGTGAATCAATTAATAAGTTCAATATTAGCTTAAAAACGAGCTATTTAGTAAAAGATGTAAATGTGTTATATGCCTCATTCTACCTACTTAATAGTAGAAGTTGCTAAGGAAGTGGCTTAGCTTCCTAGAATTATAATTCCCATCCTTATTTTTGTTTGCTCAGCAAACAAAAACATAAACCGAAGGTCACGATTGGCTTGTTTGTTACGGATCGACAACTAAATCAGACAAATTATAGAATACACGAAAGTCGTCGCTTGCAATTACACTGAGCGTTACGGCCCG
>QIIH01000089.1 GCA_003229235.1 Flavobacteriales bacterium
CAGACGACCCCATTATTATAAAACGCCTAAAGTGGAACAAAAAATTTACTCCAAGTACTGTAGGAAATGTTGAGAAAGCAGCAACAGAATCCCCTGTTTATCAGGTAATTAATGGCGATGTGAGTGTTTTTAAAGGCACGGCTTTTAAAGAGAACCTTAAAAACTACTTCGATAAAAATAAACAAGAATCTTTGCCTATTCCTAAGGAGTCCCCAACGCCAACGGCACATTTTTTAGGTGGAATTGGTAGTAGTGCCTGGTTCGATTTAGAGTTAACACTAATTGATAACGAATTTTTGATCAAGCGTTTTAACGAAGACTTGAGTTTGCAATTTAAAGGAGTTTTCACGCCTTCGTCTCATTTTGATTTTAACAAAGACTATCAATTTACTTATGATTCAAATTGCGCTGTTTGTCATGTAATCCAAGATAAAAAGCGTATTAAGTTTAATATGGTTAATGGAAGAGTTCAGGATTAATTCATTGCAGAAGGAGCGATGAGTCTAAAACTCGGAATTGTCACATTAAATTTTTTGGTTGTAGCAAAATTTACCATGTTATAATGACCTTTCATTGCTCCAATTGGGCTTAAGAGCAAGCAACCAGAAGAATAACTATGTGTTTCTCCAGGCTTTAATACAGGTTTTAAGCCTATTACGCCATCGCCTTCTACAACCTCGATATTGTTTAAAGAATCTGAAATTTTCCAATATCTACTAATGAGCTGTACAGCATCTTTTCCCGTATTTTCTATGGTTACTTTGTAGGCATATGCATAATTGATTCGATGGTGTTTATAGAAAGTGCCTTCGAATGTTGCTCGAACCGAAACCTTTATACCTCGTGTAATTTGTTGTACCATAATTAATAAGTCGCAAAAGATATCGCAAAGGCAACCATTGCCCCGAACATTGCTGAAACAAAGAATACACTGTTTAGAATCAGGAATTTAATAATTGTTTTAAGCCTGTTTGTAAAAATTGCGCATGGCTTTATACAAGTAAAATAAAAATATAAGTGAAGCAATAGCGGTGCTCACATCAATATCAAACGAAGCATCTATTATAATTGCAATCCCATACAGTACAAAAAACATCGTTTGGGTATGAAACAAAAAGATTAGGTGATCTGTATAAGTAAATTTCTTCCTTCGACGAATATAAATAAGCCAAACAAAGAGCGCAAACATCGGGATAAAGAAAAAGATAACAAAGGGTAATTGTTGCATAAAGTACCCCAACATAGCCCCCGGTTCTTTGCTCATATTATTACTATCTGCGGCTTTTTTATAAACCCATCGATTAAACCTAGTATTGTTATGTGATAAACTATCGAGTGCTCTAGAAGACGAGTTAATCTCAACCTCACTGTGAAAACTTTGATACAGTTTAAATCGATTAAAATTGCCATTAAAGAACGATATCGTATCATAACTAGTCTCGGGAAGATAATCGTCCTTGTATGTTTTAATGCTGTCATTCTTTTTATTTGAATAGACAGCGGCTAATAAAATTGAATCCAATGAAACTTTTTGATTCTTTATCTGCTGAGCATTAATAATCGAGTCTAAGACTTTAATGTTTTTTATTGGGATGCCATCTACATTTATATTGATGCCATTTTCGAGTTGATCCTCGATTGCCCCGTGTCCATCAAAATTGATCTCATCAAAATTGCTAATAAACCCTAGGATAACGAAAAAGATAATAGAGACACTCAGATAGAACCTAAAGGGATTCACATACTTTTTGCGCTGGCCGTTCACAAACTCGCGACTCATTACCCCAGGCTTAAAGATGAGTGTTTTTATAGTTTCGTTAAATTTCGAATCCCAAGAAAGTATGCTCGAAAAGAACTCATCAAAAAAATCGTTAATCGTTAGCTTCTTTGTGCTGTTAATCTGCGCGCAGTACGAACAGTATACATCGCTCAAATCTAAGGGGTGACCACAATTCTGGCAGGAGACTCCACGATATATTTGTGCCTTACGACTGGTAATTTTGGCAGGTTTGTTAGTGTCCATTAAGTAAATATAAGACACTTTTTGTTTTAAAATAACGCTAGAGGTGCGGCTTTTTACTTCTTATTGATAATTAAAATTCTCGATGGCTGCAAAGAAGTTAAGAATGTCCTCTTTGTTGTTAGTTGCATTAATGGTGATAAACCGAATAAAAGTTTGTTCTTTGAAGCTTCCAAATCCTACCATTACTTTACCCGCTTCGTACAGATCTGTACAGAGTTTTTGTGCCGGAATACCCTTGTAGTTAAAACAAACCGAGATAGAGTTATCGTAACTATACAATGTGTAATCAGGGTGATTTTTTACGTAATCGCGGGCAACATCTGCCAGTTCAAATTGAGTGTCAACGATCTGTTCAAGGCCATTGGTGCCAATCGCCTTCCACAGGGTCCAAAACTTTAAAGCATCGTTGCGTCTACCACATTGTAAAGAAGTTTTTCCCAAATTAAAATCGTCCTCGTTGGTTTGATATAAATAGGAGGCTTCCATAGATAAAGAATCGTACAGATGTGCTTTATCTTTTACTACAATAATTGAGCAAGTAAGGGGCGTTCCTAGCATTTTATGCGCATTAAAATTAAAGGAATCTGCAAGTGAAACGCCATCAATTAAATGCTTGTATTTTTTACTAAAAATTACCGAACCACAATAGGCGCCATCAATGTGCAGCCATATATTATTAGAACTTGTAACATCATAAATCTCACGAATTGGGTCAAAAGCACCTAAAACAGTTGTCCCTGCGGTAGCGTTTACAAAAAACGGAACGAGTCCTTTCAAAAGATCTTCGTTAATCTGAGTTTCTAAGGCTGAAGCCAGCATTTTGCCTTTATCGTTGGCCTTAATTTTTCTAATATTCTCTGTTCCCAAGCCAATAAAGGCGGCATTTTTGGTAATTGAATAATGAGAAGCTTCAGAAGTATATCCCACCAATTTTTTGGTAAGCCCCTTATAACGTGCATCCGGATCTGCCTTGTCACGTGCCATTAACATCGCAATTAGGTTACTCATCGATCCGCCGGAGGCAATAGTGCCGTTAGCAGTTTCTGGGTAATCGATCATTTTAATTACCTCGTTAATAATAGTTTTTTCTACCCCAACTTGTGGTCCGGCTACTTTATAGGTGTACATGCTATTGTTAAGCATTACAGCCAGTAAATCTCCTAAAACAGCTTTAGATTGCCGCCCGCCAAATAACTGATTAAAAAATAGTTTAGTCGAGGTTCTGGGAGTGTTTAAAACTAAATTAGTAAGTAGTTCTTCAAATTTTTCTGTAGTTATCCCTTCCTGCTGCACACTTAAGTGTAATTGTTTTTCGATGCTCTTAGCGGGCATGGGAGACAATACAGGTTCTTGTTGTTCGGCGGTTAAAAGACGGTCTACGATTCGAGAAAAGACAGCGAGTTCTTTTTGCATTTAAGGCAATGTCTAATTGTTGGTAATAACTTCTGAATTGGATTTTCCGTATCCAATAATTTTGTCGTAACGGCCACCCAATTCGCGGTAATATACCAGTACAGTATATTCGTTTTCGGTTTGCCAAAAATTTCCTCCAATGGCTCCTTCGTCTAGATTGCCATCGGCGTCGAGTAATACATATTTGTAGTTGTAAAACCCTTGTTTAAATTTTCTGACTCCTTCAAATGTTCTACTTTCCGAATTGTATCTCATTCGAGTAGTTTCGTCTAGATTAAAATTGTTGAAGTTGCCATAAAGATGAATCTCTTTGCCTTCTAAATCTTCGTAATACTGTAAACTAAAATGAATCCAAACATATTCAGCTTCAATATTTGGATTTAGGACATTTAAATTACGGACTACAAAATTACCGTTAATATCTGGATTATATGTATATGGCCTGTCAAAACGTGGGCCATTCGTAAACAAATAACTATGGTAGATATTTTTTATTTCTACACGGCGTACACCAGAATTTGCGCCTCTCAATTCGCTATTGTCAAAATTAAAATATTCGTTCCCACCCCAGAAAGCCGATTCCTGATCATAGCGGTAAATAAGTTCAGCACCAATGGTGTATTGTGGTTTTAAATTTAAAATGGCAGTTTTTAAGTTGTTATTTTTAATCAATACAGTGTTAATGGTCTGCTTCGGATTTGCCACATTTAACCCACTAGTGTTAATCGAAAACTGAACTACTTGTTTGGTTTCAATAAATTCAAAATTCCGTGATCTTTTTATATCAACCTTTATTCCAGCTTTTTGCTCTATCACCATAAATTTTCGAGAAAAAATTAATTCGCCAGTGTCTTTATAAATCGTGATTAAATAATTTCCGCTTTTTTTAATTCTGCGTGTATCTCTATTGGGAATTGTAAGGGTGTAATGTGCAAACAATTGTAGGGTGTTCAGTGAATTCTCATAAATACGTATGCGCATTTCGTCGAACCCATCAAGGTATTCACCTTTAGATAAATCAGAAAGGGTCCAATCAAAATTATGATGCGATAATTTATAATAGTAATCTTCTTCGTCTGCGTTTAAGTCGTCAAAACTCAGTTTTAGAGGTGCTCCCAATCTTATCATTGGAAGTTGGCTTTGTTCGGTGCCGCCATTAAAATTTATCGTCTGGATATTTTCAGGCGCAGGTTGCTCGTAAACTTGTGCCAAAAGGCTGTTAGAAAGGAACAATACTAGAAAAATAGCAAAAAAACTCTTCATTAAATTTGAATCAAGGGTTAAAGATAAACAAATTTTGTGCCTTAATTTTAGGTATAGAATTTGAGTCAAAATTTAAAAGATTTAAATATATTTTATTGTAACTTTGCGCACCGAAAGAATAGACAATAAAACGAATATTCATCCAACTAGTATCCTATGTCAAAAGTCATTAGAATTAAAAGAGGCCTAAACATTCGATTAAAGGGCACAGCAGAGAAAATTACTGCGAATGCACCTCGATCAAGAACCTTCAGTTTTAGACCTGAAGACTTTCACTTGACAACACCTAAAATGGTTGTAAAGGAGGGAGCAAAACTCAAAGCAGGAGACGAAGTATTTTATTCAAAAGACCAAGAAACAATCCGATTTTTGTCGCCAGTAAGTGGCACATTATCAGAGATCAAAAGAGGGCCTAGGCGTGTGATTACAGATGTGGTTATTGAAGCCGATTCTGAAGACAGCTACCGTGATTTTGGTGTTTTGGATACTGCTAATATGACAGCCGAGTCTGTTAAGGCACGTTTGCTAGAAGGAGGCTGCTGGCCTTTTATTAAGCAACGTCCTTACGATGTTATTGCAAACCCTGATGTAGCACCTAGTGCGATTTATATTTCTGGTTTTGACAGCGCTCCATTAGCTGCAGATTACAATTATGTTTTTAGAGGCAAAGAAGCAGCCTTACAGGCAGCCATAGATGCTTTAGCAACACTCACATCTGGTGATATCCATGTAAGTGTTCCTAAAAACGATGAGTCACCATTTAAAAGTTTGAACGGAATTAATCTTCACGCTATATCTGGACCACATCCCGCAGGAAACGTTGGTACATTAATAGCTAAAGTTGGACCGGTAAATAAAGGTGAAGTTGTTTGGACAATCGGAGCTCAAGATTTATTAATCATCGGGGCTTTGTTAAAAACAGGAAATTATATAGCAGACAGAACTATTGCTTTAGTTGGTTCTTCTGTAAAAACACCAAAATATTATAACACCAAGTTAGGAGCAGAGGTTTCTACTTTTGTTTACGATTCGGGATTAAGTCAGGAAAATGTGCGCGCTATAAATGGTAATGTGCTTTCCGGACGTGCGATTTCACTTAAAGGACATTTAGGCTTTTATAGCACAGAAGTTAGTGTTATACCAGAAGGAAATGATTATGAATTATTTGGTTGGAACAAACCAATTTTCAATAAAATTTCGGCAACAAGAAACCTTACTTTTTCTTGGATGCAGCCCAATAAAGAGTATGAGCTCAACACCAATACAAATGGAGAACATCGTGCTTTTGTTCTTACTGGAATGTACGAGAAAGTATTTCCGTTAGATATTTTCCCAATGCAGATTTTAAAAGCCTGTATGGTTAAAGATTTGGATGCAATGGAGCAATTAGGGATGTACGAAGTAGCTCCAGAAGATTTTGCTCTTACAGAATTTGTTTGTGTTAGTAAGCAACCACATCAGCAAATTATTAGAGAAGGTCTTGACTTAATGTATAAAGAAATAGGTTAATGATATGGGATTGAAACACAAATTACATACGTTAAAAGAAAAATACAAAGGCAAAAAAATGGCGCCAGCCTTTAATGCCTTGCATACGTTTTTATATTTGCCCAACTTTACTACCCAAGGCGGAACTCACGTAAAAGCAGCAGACGATCTTAAGCGTACCATGAACGTTGTGATCATGGCTTTGGTGCCTTGTTTGATCTTTGGAATTTTTAATGCAGGATTTCAGCATTATGCTGCTGTCGATGCTGCCCAAGGAATCCTTACAGAGCCTTCACTTTTCGGGAACTTCTTTACCATGGATAATTTTATTCTTGGTGCCTGGAAGATTATTCCACTTGTGGCTATTTCTTATGGAGTAGGTTTAGGAGTAGAATTTTTATTCGCGATAATTAAAGGTCACGAAGTAGAAGAAGGTTACTTGGTTACTGGAATGTTGGTTCCACTAATTGTGCCAGTAGATATTCCACTTTGGATGCTAGCAGTAGCTGTAATTTTTGGGGTGGTAATTGGGAAAGAAGTTTTTGGTGGAACAGGAATGAATATCTTAAACCCAGCACTTACAATTCGCGCCTTTTTATTCTTTGCGTACCCTACGTGGATGAGTGGCGATAAAGTTTGGGTTCATGGAGCCGTCGATAGAGCGAAAGAACTTCAAGCGGGTGCAAATTTAGATGCTATTTCTGGAGAAACTATATTAGGCGCTTACGCGCAAGGACAATCGGTTGTTTATGATTATTGGGATATGTTCTGGGGATTTATCCCAGGATCTGTAGGAGAGACTTCTAAAGTCCTGATTATTGTTGGAGCCTTGTTGTTAATCTTTACCAAGATAGGTAGCTGGAGAATCATTATTAGTACATTGATTGGTGCGCTAGTGATGGGCTTGATTTTTAACGGAGTTGTGTCTGCCGGATGGATAGACGATACCAGCAAGTTTTATGGACTAATGGATGTGCCGTTCTGGCAACATCTTATTATAGGTAGTATTTTGTTTGGAGCTGTGTATATGGCAACAGACCCAGTTACAGCTTCACAAACAAATAAAGGAAAATGGATTTACGGTTTCTTGATTGGGTTTATCTCAATTTTGATTCGCGTGTTTAATCCAGCGTATCCTGAAGGAGTATTTCTTGCGATTCTGTTAATGAACGTATTTGCTCCAACTATTGACCACTACGTGGTTCAAGGAAATATAAAAAGAAGAATGAAACGTCTTAAAGTAAAAACAGCATAACGATGGCTATTAATACTGACAAGAACTCGTATACAATTGTTTTTTCTATAATCATGGTGGTTGTGGTAGGAACCCTATTGGCTGGAGTGTCACAAGTTTTAAAAGACCGAATTGACGCCAATAAAAGAGCAGAAAAGCAAAAAAACATTCTTTATGCCATGGGCGTAAACGAGAA
>QIIH01000234.1 GCA_003229235.1 Flavobacteriales bacterium
AGTGGGAACAAAGGAACAATCGACGAAGGAGAATGAACCCTGCTCTAATTTCTTAACTCATAGCCGAGCTCCGATAGGAGCAAATTATTAAAGAGAAATTCTTACGCAAGCAAGCTTTCTAAGAATTTCGAATGTTAATTTCACTGCCGAAGGCAGAGATCGGTTATATTTTCACGAGAAGTTACAAAGGACCTTTGAGTAAAGCGAAAAGAATCATTTGAGTGATTAATATTCGATCTGTAAAAAAAGAAATACCTTGCATAGAATGGGAATATTCGACTTTAGAGATCCAAATAAAAGAAAGAAAAAGACAAGCGTTCTTACCATAGAATGTAGTCTTCTAGAAATACGAATAAATAATCTCCCTATAAGTTTTCCAACAAACTATACTACTTTAAAAGCAATAATTGGTGAGGCGACACGTATTGAACCTATCAAACAAACAAAAAGCAACGTATATCTATGGGATGATTTAGGTATCTACTGCTCCTGCCCTGACCCGGAAAAGATGTTAATGCTTCTATTAGTTCAAGACAATCGATACGGTTTAGGTCACCAGCCCAAAAGCAACTTTACTGGCGATATTCAAATTGACGGTAAAGATATTAGTATTTCCCTTAATGATGTTGGTGATGATCGACCATATATGATACGTTCCATTGTTAAAGATGAGAATCAAGTTGCGATTGCCCTTGGATGGAATCCTGGAGTTTAATATACAACTGTTCTTAATTCAACTAAGCCATGATTTTGGAAATTTAAAGTATCTTTATAAGAGTTGATAAAGGTCATCTTTTGCGCTTAATAAAAGTGCAATCTTTGAACTTGGAAATTAAAATCAAATCTTATGTTAAACCAATATTTTATATACGCATTATTTTTTCTACTTTTTTTTTCAACTATCAATCTTACCGGGCAAACACTAGATGTGGATGCCGATGTGAGAGCCCGTTTTGAATACCGTCATGGTTATAACACCCTATTTCCTAATAACACAGAACCAGCTGCATTTGTAAACCAACGCACGCGTCTAAACATGGGCTACAAGGCCGAAAAACTCGAGCTCTTTGTGGCTGTTCAAGATGTGAGCACTTGGGGCGATACACGCCAAATACTTCCCATAGACGGTAATGATTCTTTCTTTTTATTTCAAGCTTGGGCACAATTAAACCTTAATGAAAACTGGTCTACAAAGTTAGGGAGACAAGTTATTTCATACGACGACCAGCGCATTTTTGGAGAGCTGGATTGGGCAATGCAAGGGCGTTTTCACGATGCCGCAATTATTAAGTATAAAAAAGGTAGTGTTATCGTTGATGTAGGTGGCGCATTTAGCCAAGAACAACCTACAAACGAAGGCAATACATTTAATATTCAAGGATTCTTCACCTATAAATCTATGCAATATGCCTACCTAAAAAAATCATGGGAAAGAAGTTCTGCAAGTTTCCTCTTCCTGAACACAGGTTTCCAAAATTTTACTGGAGATGAAAATAATATTCCCGATGGTGTTTCGTATCGACAGACAGCGGGTTCTTATTTTAAATTTCCCATCCAAAAAGTAAATTTTTCAGGTAGTGTTTATTATCAATTTGGCAAAGCAAATGCAACCACAGATTTAGCTGCGTACCAAGTCTCGATTGAAGGAACTTATAAAACTAACAAGATTGTATACGGATTGGGATATGAATTACTAAGCGGTACCGATCAAGACGGAGAATCAAAAAACAAATCATTTTTCCCATTATATGGAACTAACCATAAATTTAATGGGTTTATGGATTATTTCTACGTGGATAATCACGCTAACAACGTAGGCTTAAGTGATTTCTATGCGAAAGCTGTAATCACTACAGGTGAAAAATCAAACGTACTTATTAAAGGGCACTATTTTGCTGCTAGTGCCGACTTGAATGGTGATGCTAACAAATACCTTGGCACCGAAATAGACTTGGTGTTCACACAAAAACTAATGTCCTTTGTTAAATTGAATATAGGTTATTCCCATATGTTTGCTTCAGAAAGCATGAGTCTTATAAAAGACGGAAGACCTAATGATAATACAAATAACTGGGGTTGGGTACGACTAATAATTAACCCGAAACTATTTAATACTGAATTAAAAAAGAGCGATAGTTAATTCTACAGTTACAATTCACTTGAATACATTTTGATGCCTAAAGCGACTCATCGGATGTTTTTGTTTGTCTAAACAACCTGATTGTTAAATGCGAACACTAAACGGGAGTATTTTATTCTTTGAATTAAAATTTAAGGTTAAAACTATTTCAAATTACTGTAACTTGTTGGAACAATTTTCAATAAATAATTTGCATAACATAAAACTATTTTATAATGCCAGTCAAAAGCTACCTAGCCATACCTTTAGAAGGAAAAAAAGATGAATTGATATCTGCTTTGCGAAACTTTGAGCAATGTGAGGTCGTGCCTGCAAAGAATCAAGATGTTCTTGCCTTGGTAACCGACACACCCAACCAAAAGGTAGAAGAAGTTCTAAAAGAGAAAATAGAGGCAATCAATAGCCTAAAATTATTGTCTCTAGTCTCCGGTTTTAATACCCCTTATAACTAATATAGTCATGAACAAATCTGTAACTAATAGAAGGAGTTTTATTAAGAAAATGGCAATGATATCTGCTATGACAGCTGCTGCAACTATGTTCCCAGGCATTTTATTTGCAAAAGAACAAGAAGAAGGAATTCCAGAAGATGCGAACCTTGATTGGAAAAAAGGTCCCTGTAGATTTTGCGGTGTAGGTTGTGGCATACTAGTAGGTATCGAGAATGGGAAGGCCGTTGCTGTAAAAGGAGACCCTAATTCATCTGTAAATAAAGGATTGCTTTGCGTAAAAGGGTACCACCAAATTATGTGTATACAATCTAAAGACAGACTTACACACGCTTTAGTAAAGAAAAATGGCAAATATGTTCAAACTCCTTTAAATGAGGCATTGGATATTGTCGCGAATAAAATGAAGGATACCATTTCTGAGCATGGAAAGGACGCAGTGGCTATGTATACTTCGGGACAATCTACAATTCCAGAAGGCTATGTTGCTTCTAAATTTATGAAAGGAGCCATAGGAACAAACAATCTAGATTGCAATGCAAGATTGTGCATGGCAAGTGCGGTAACCGGTTTCTTAACAACATTTGGAACAGACGAACCAATGGGTTGCTACGAAGATATTGATCACGCCGACTATTTTATTACTTGGGGAAATAATATGGCAGAAATGCACCCGGTACTTTTCTCTAGAATGCTAGAGCAAAAATCACAGCGCAGTGCTAAAATTATTGATTTTGCAACAAGAACAACACGCTCAAGTTTGGCTTCAGATAGATCGATACTATTTGAACCTCAAACCGACTTGGCTGTTGCTAATGCAATTTGCTATGAGATTATAAAGAATAAATGGGTCAATAATTCTTTTGTTGAAAAACACTGTAATTTTAGTAAAGGACTCACAAATATGGGTTACGGGCTAGAGGACAATTATAAATTTACCGATAAGCCAGAGAAAATAGACTTTGAAGCTTATAAGGAGTTTCTTAAGGATTATAGTCCAGAAAAGGTTTCTAGGTATTCCAAAGTATCCGTTCGGGACATTAAATATTTAGCTGCCATTTATGGCGACCCAAATACAAAGATAGTTTCTTACTGGTGTATGGGAGTAAACCAACATACACGTGGAACTTGGATGAACAATCTTATTTATAATATTCACTTACTCACAGGAAAAATCTCCCAGCCTGGTAATGGACCATTTTCACTCACTGGTCAGCCTTCAGCTTGTGGTACGGCTCGTGAAGTAGGAACATTTACCCATAAACTACCGCATGGAGTTGTAATGAATCCAAAAGATAGAGAAATGGCTGCTAAGATTTGGAAAGTTCCTGTGGAACGGATACCGGCTAAGCCTACTTATCATGCTACCGAAATGTTTAGAGCGGTAGATCGCGGCGATATTAAATTTATATGGACGCAAGCTACAAATCCATTAGTTTCATTACCAAAAACAAGTCGTTACCGTCCAGGGATGGAAAAAAAATCTTGTTTTGTGGTGGTGTCAGATGTGTTTCCAACGCCTACATCCGATGTCGCAGATGTAATTCTTCCTGCGTCTTGGCATATTGAAAAGGATGGGCTTTATGGTAACTCCGAACGCAGAACCCAACATTGGAATAAAATGGTTGACGCTCCAGGAGAGGCTACAGCAGACGCATGGATGTTTATTGAGGTTGCAAAACGCATGGGGTATGGCGATCTATTTCCATATAGTAAAGAAAACCATGTAGAAGAAATATATAACGAATACAGACAATTTCACGAAGGGACAAAACATGGGTTGGCTCCATTAGAAGTCTTGAAAAAAGAATCGGGGGTAATTTGGCCTTATGTAGAGGGAAAATCTACCCAATGGCGATTCAATGCCAAGTATGATCCAGCATGCTCTAACGGAGAAGATTTTGATTTTTATGGCAAACCAGATGGTAAAGCCATTATCTGGCAACGCCCTTTTGAAGAAGCTCCAGAAAAACCAGATCAAGAATATCCATTCTGGCTTAACACAGGTCGTGTTATAGAACATTGGCATACCGGTTCTATGACCCGTAGAATACCAGTATTGCATCAGGCAATGCCAAATGCCTATGTAGAATTTCACCCCGATGACGCGAAGTCCTTGGGAATTAGTAATGGTGAAAATATTAAAATAACTTCCCGTAGAGGCTCTTGTACTTTGCCAGCTTCAATAAATCAAAGAGGGTTACCAACCAAAGGACAGGTGTTCGTGCCATTCTTTGATGAAAATATGCTAATCAACGATGTTACCTTAGATGCTTTCTGTCCTATTTCTAAAGAACCCGATTATAAGAAATGTGCTGTTAAGGTAGAAAAAGCGTAGGCCATGAAAAAGAGACTAGTAATCATATCGTTTTTTGTAATCATCTTTATCTCCTTTATTGTTATTTGGAATTTTAGTTATCAAAAGGGGCTAGAAAAGGCATATATCCCAATAATAGAAACTCCTACAGGAGATTTTATACCAAAAGAGCGTGGTGTTTTTAAACGATTTAATGCTGAAGTAGATTATTTGGCCATGCCAATAGATGAGCAGTATGAACGTTCGCTTAAAGATTATTATAACAATAGAGCCTATCCGGGAGCTCCACCAAGTATTCCCCATCCCGTAGCAAATGAAGCTAGTTTTGGAGGGAACACTTGTATTCAATGCCATGAAAATGGAGGGTTTGTCCCTAAATTTGACGCGTATGCCCCAGTAACCCCTCACCCAGAGATGGTAAACTGTCGCCAATGTCATGTTACTAAAAACACCAATGGAACATTTAGAGCATTTACTTTTGATAAGCCCGCATCGCCCAAAGTGGGAACAGGAGCAAACAATGCAATGCCCGGAAGTCCACCCATGATACCACACCAAATTCAGATGAGGGAAAATTGTATTGCTTGCCATGCTGGCCCAAGTGCTCCTAAAGAAATAAGAGTATCACATCCAAATTGGATGTATTGCATACAATGTCATTTGCCAAAAGAAACCCAGACACTTCAAATAAATGCGAGTGTTTTCCTAAGACAAATTAATAGTACAAATGAAGAATAAAAATCCGATATTTTACTTGATACTACTGCTTGTGTTGACGCTTAATTCTTGTAAAGAAAAAGATGAGTATCATTCTGTTATCGAAAAAATAAAAGCAGAGCAGAAGCCTTATCACGGTAAGTTAACGTCTGAAACCCTATTAGCTGGAACTGATTTAATCGAAATAACCGAAGGAGAACATACATTTTTAATTCCGGAGAGAAAAGGACAAATAAAATCATTCGCATGCACAGAGTGCCATAACAGTTCCCTTTCGCAAATGAAGAGTTTAGTGGGTAAAAAAGCACATTGGGAGATTCAATTATATCACGCGCCAGATTACATAATGAACTGTGCCACTTGTCATAATGGAGAGGATATGAACAGCCTTAATTCATTAACTGGTCAAAGCATTAATTTGGACTTGAGCTATAAAGTATGTGCTCAGTGTCATTCCAGTCAATTTGAAGATTGGAAAGGTGGCGCTCACGGTAAGAAATTGGCCGGTTGGACACCGCCAAGAGCATCGATGACCTGTGTTAACTGTCACGACCCGCACAAGCCAAGTTTTGACACAAGATGGCCATCAAATTTTAATATAAAAAAAGCGCTTGAACGCAAAGAGGGTTTAGATCATTAATAATTAAAGTATGAGCGAAAATAAAAAATGGTACTCTCTAGATCTAGGTCTAAATAAAAAAACAGAAACAACTGGCTCTTGTGGATGCGGGAAATCTCAAGGGAGTTGTAGTAGCCATGAGGAGGAACTTAATTCAGAAGAATTTTACCAGGCTGCTATAAATGCATCTATAGGCGATGAACGTAAGCGAGACGGTTTTGAGCAAGTCTTTGATGTGAAGATGGACCGTAGAACAGCCTTTAAAAAATTGACAGCTAGTTTACTTATTGGGGCAGGGGCCATCACTGCCTCTTGCAGCTCGGTTACCGATGATGCTACCAAAGAAAAAGCACAAATTGATTGGGAAGAACAGTTTAAGGGAAACTACAAATTAATGAGCGACGATGAGAAGCAAGCCACTATTAATAGATTAATGCGGTCTTATGAATTAAATACAGGCAAGAACATTAGTATGACCGCAGAAAATGCCGAGGAGGATGTAGAAAATGCCGAGGAGGATGTTCTTTTTGGGTATGCCTTTAATATTTCCAAATGCCAAGGATATATGGATTGCGTAAGTGCCTGTGTAGAAGAAAACAATCAAGATAGAAATTCAGAAATGCAATATATCCGTATCCACGAAATGAAAGATGGAGAAGGGTTTAAGTTTGATAAGGCAGATGATAATTACTATCACGAAGTTCCAGCAGAAGATCATTTTTATATGGGCACACAGTGCTTCCATTGTGACAATCCACCTTGTGTAGAGGTATGTCCAGTACAAGCTACTTGGAAAGAAGAAGATGGTCTTGTGGTTATAGACTATGATTGGTGCGTAGGTTGTCGTTATTGTATGGCAGCTTGTCCTTACGATGGAAGAAGATTTAATTGGAGTAAGCCCGAAGTTCCAGAAAACGAGATTAATAAAAACCAACACTACCTTGGTAATAGGATACGCAAAAAAGGAGTAATGGAAAAATGTACTTTTTGTGTACAACGTACTCGTAAAGGTAAAAATCCTGCTTGTGTAGAAGCTTGCCCTACTGGAGCTAGAATTTTTGGAAATCTTTTAGATCCAAATAGTACAATAAGATGGGTTTTAGAAAACAAAAAGGTGTTCAGGCTCAAAGAAGACTTAGGAACAGACCCAAAGTTCTGGTACTTTATGGATTAGCAACCTGAAAAACGTAATAATAAAAGTATAAGTATAGACATCGAGCGTGACAGCACCTCGTAAGGTAGGTTTTAAACAATATATAATGAGTCAATTTAAAGTATTAAAAAGTTTGGTAATCGATAGTTTAGATACCATTACTAAAGGATCGAAAAAGTATCATATCTGGATGGGGCTTCTGACTCTAGTGATGCTCATAGGGATGTATTGTTATTCATTTCAGTTAGATGAAGGTCTCAGTGTTACAGGAATGTCTGACCGCGTTAGTTGGGGGCTTTATATTTCAAATTTTACTTTTTTAGTGGGAGTTGCCGCAGCTGCCGTTATGCTAGTAATGCCTACATATATTCTTAAAGATATAGATTTTAAACAAGCAGTACTTATTGGAGAAGGGCTAGCTGTAGCTGCCCTAATAATGTGCTTAGCTTTTGTTGTTGCTGATATGGGTGGTCCATCTGTATTGTGGCATATGATTCCTGGAATTGGTGTTTTTAATTTCCCTAATTCAATGCTTACTTGGGATGTTCTAGTACTTAATGGATATTTGTTATTAAATATTTCGATTCCATTTTATATTTTAATTATGCGTTATCAAGGAAAAGTTCCGAATCCAAAAATATATGTTCCTGGAGCTGTTTTGTCTGTTTTTTGGGCGGTAGGTATCCACTTGGTTACCGCTTTTTTATATCAAGGTTTACAAGCTCGTCCTTTTTGGAATAACGCTTTATTAGGACCTCGATTCCTTGCATCTGCATTTGCTGCTGCAGGACCAGCTTTAATTATTCTGGTTTTAGCAGTTATTAGATCCTTTACCGCATTTAAAATACCAGACAAAACAATCAAAAAAATTGCAATGATTGTAACGGTTGCTGCTCAGATAAATTTGATAATGCTAGTATCTGAATTGTTTAAAGAGTTTTATGCTCCTACACATCATAGCGAAAGTGCTTATTATTTATTCTTTGGTCTTCACGGCAAAAATGCCTTATTGCCTTGGATATGGACTGCAATTCCTTTAAATGTATTAGCCACGATAACGCTAACTTTTGGTAAATTTAGGAATAATCTTAAAGTACTTTATGTCT
>QIIH01000012.1 GCA_003229235.1 Flavobacteriales bacterium
CAAAAACGAACCAGGTATAGTCGTGGGTTCGGTAGGGGCACCTGTTTGTAAAGCTGGTAAAAATGCTCCTAGCAAATCGGGATCTTCTATTACAGTAATCTTTGCTATTTCGCCAGAGGCGGAATAATAGTTTCCATCACCCGAGCCAATAGTAACGTCTGTGTTAAATATTGGATGCCAAGGGTTGGTCCAATTGTTATTGGTAACATCTGGATGATATAACGTATTTGTTGTACTATAAATATTTAGTTCAGTTGCATCATTTGTAATCTCCAATGTTTCTCCTTCGCTATTTGTGATTACATAAGAGACCCCATATTGCCCTGTGGGAGACATGTCTTGCTCTAAGTTGCCTTGTGCTACTATACAGCTCGCGCTTTCAAAACTGCTGTCTGTTGGGTCGCCACTAGACGCGTTATCAAAGTAAATCCCGTCTATGCTACATGGTGCATTACAAATTGCCAAAAGCTCGTTCCACTGCGCCAAAAGAAGTGGCTCTAAAACTAGTTCATAATCTAATTCAGAAGTAGCTATTATTAAAGCAACTTGTTCGGTGGCCAGAAAATCTGCGAATGTAGGTTCTGGTTCGGTTCCTGTATATTCAACACCAACCAGAGCATAACGACATTCAATGCAACTCGTAAAGCAACTCGATTCAATTTCGAGTTCGTAAACTGTCAAACAAGTCCCTTCTACGAGTAGTTCTTTAATATAATCGACGGCATATTGCTCTAATGCCTCGTGATTGATAACTAATTTTTTGCGAATGTCGTAGCTACCAAGATTCAAACCAAGATCCTCTACGATAGTAGTGAAAACCAGGGCAGAAGTTGTGCTAATTAGAGAGCCGCTCACACCGCTACCCGATTCTGCACTCTGAATGGTTTGCGTTTCTGTCCAAGCGACTTCGCCACAATCATCAATGATAGACAATTCTAAATCAAACACATACGGGAACCCTTCATCAACAGGCAAACAATTGTAGTTAAAGGCTTGCTCTGCCAAATTTAAAGAATACATCACATCGTAGGCTATACCGTCCTCGGTAACTATTTTTTGACCGTTAAACTCTAAGCCATCATACAAAGGACTGTAATAATTGCTTGTGAGCCTATTGCGATCTTCAAGAGTATCTGGATCGTCTGTAGCTAATTTATTTAGTAAATCTTCGAGGATTGTTTCTTCTGGGGTTGTGGCATCGGGCAAGGGTTCCATTGTGTTAGGCGAAGCTGCAGCAAGAGCTGTTGCTATGGTACGGCCTTGTGGGTCTATATAACTTACGCTCACTTGCCCATTGGGATCGATCACTACATTTTTTTTGTATTTAGCGGCATTCCCAACTTTGTAACCAAACAGGCGGTCTAGCTCTTCTTGCGACGGAATTCCGTAATAATATTTCATTTCTTTACCCGTGCCTAATTGGTGCGAAGGCCCCACACCACCTTTGCGTGCAATTCGTCCTGTATTATCAGGGGTATATTCTATTTGAGAAAAGGCGTACGCCTTGGTATCTGTACCAATGGCTGACGGTACTAAATCACTAAATCTTTCTAACGGAGTTAATCCGGAATCATAATAGGCTCCGGCACCTTGTCCAGCTAACATTCCACTTAAGATTGGGTCGCACGCTATGGTAGCATCTTGAAAATCAAAATCGTAATAGGTGTATGGAGTAGTTGCATCTAGCACATTAAAGGCTGGATAATATGTAAGGATGTTATCGTTGGCAGGTACGGGTAGGATTTCAATTGCGGGCCTTCCTTGAGCGTCGTAAATTACTTCGCCCACTATGGCATTGTTGTCGCTATTAATTTTTGTTACCGTTTGACGATTGCGCAGAGTACCGTCAAAGTAGCTAACAACTTCTTTCTTTTTACCTTCTTCTGCATAACTCGCCTGAAATTGCCAATTTTTTAAATCTTGATGTGACGTTATTAGCAGGCGATCTATCCAATCGCTCACTGTTAGTTCTGACCCAGAATTACTCCACGGCCCATATTGAAAAAAGTTTGGGTTTTCCAGAAATCGACCCACTGCCCTTACTCGAGCTATTATATAGCCATGACTGTAAATTTGAGGAATTTTGTAAGTGATATCGTTGGTTGCAATTCGTGTATTGTTTAATTCAAAATCTCTATTATTAAAGCTAATTGAGGATGGGCCTAAAAAAGTAACTATGTCGTCTGTACCATAATCATCTACCCAAGTCCATTCTAGTTGATATTGAGTGGCACCGTCTACCACGTCCCATGAAAATTCGATCTCAGAAGTTGCAGATTCTTCTGAAACTCCAAAATTGGCCGGAGCTGCTGTTGTGTCTAGTTCGTAATAGCGCTCAATACTAAGACCAGTCTCAAGAGTTATAGACGCAGGTGTAACTCCCGCTGGCAAACTCCCGCCGTCCATATTGGTAACCAAAACAGAGCTAATCACTATTGATGCTCCGCTACGGTTGGCAATGTGATGTATCGCTTCATTTGCATAAGTACCTCCAGAGCTATTTGGGTTGTATTCGATAGTTAAATCTTTGGTGTAAGCTGTGTCTCCTGTACCATTGGGCTGAATAGTAAGGCTTATTTTATAAGTGTACCAGCTAAAGGGACCACTGGTATAATTAGGATCAATAGTAACTTTAATATAGGGTGAATTTTGCAAGGTTATAAAGGCGGGTGGTGCCCCTTCTGGGTCTGCAATAACTATTGGGTCAGAAGTACTCACACGATCGTCTATTTGAATGTTGCTAAAGGTCTCAAGATCGACTACTTTTTCTTGGCCGAGGCTATAATTACAAAGGCTACTTACCAATAAGAATAGCATCATCATAAAATGCTTTCTTAAACTGCCAATGTTATTTTTTAGTGCATATCTCATAAGTTCAGTTAGTTGATGGTTCTGTCAATTAGTGTATAGCCCAAAAAATCGCCGTTGGGCCTAACATCTCGCGTGGTTGTATTTACGTAAGCAGAGATGTTCATTGTTTTTTTTATCGATTTGGGAAAGCTCGTTGTAAACGACGTTATGTCAATAACCAACCGTTTAAGATCATACCTTTCTTTCCCTTTAGGGTCTTTGTAAGCAATGTTGCCAGCAAGCGTAAGTTCTTGTTTTACAAGTGAAAAAGTTTCTTTGTCAAACGACAAGACAATAGTTGTGTATGGCAGTTGTGTTAGTAAGGGTGTACTCAATTGTAAAATGTAGTTGTTGGCAGTTTTAGTAACCTCTTTTGTTGCAAATTGATTTAAATATTGGGTTACATCCAGAAAGGAACTCTCCCAACCTTGACCACTAGTGTTTGCAGTATATTCCATGGCCTTTTGAAGATGATTTATTTTTACAACTTGATTTTGTGTTACCAAGTATTCCATAGGCCCCATTTTTGTATAAAAACTATTCCCTCTTTTGTAGGTTATCATTTGTTGTTTTTCTAGCAAATTATTGTTGGTTTTACCTCGAAACATGCTGTAGGTTGCTTCTACAGAATAATCGCCTGCCATTTGATAGTAATTTTTGGCGTTTTCTAATAGTACTTCTGCAGTTGGTAAGGTTTGTGCCAAAAATTGTGAGGGTGCCAATCCCAATAAAAGCCATGCAAGTAATATAAATACCTTCATTAGTTTTCGTTATTAAGTTTAGAATTTCCAGACCGTGTTTCTTGAATGGTATAAATGCCTCGCTCGGTTTTTTTTTTTACACGAATGAGCCTGCCTTCTTGATCGTATTCATATAGAGTTGCGTAGTTGTTCTCGTCCAGTTCGGCCATTAATCGCTGGGTGACCGTATCATATACAAAGGACTTTAAATTGCCGTTAAAAGGATGAATCCTAATATCGTCGAAGTAAGCGGTAAGGGAAGACGAATTGTTTGTGGGTTCAATCCTAAAATTTAACCCAGAGAGTTCGATTGGGGTTTTTACAATTCCCGTTATTTGCTGCCATCCATCAATGATGGAGCCTGAAGGTAACAGTGTATTTGTTTCGATCGGTTCAAAAGAAACATCAATAAATACATCTGAGTAACTTATTACAGCTGTTGGCGTATCTACCATAACCCAAGCGCTTATAACATATTGAGTGTTAGGTTGTAAGTTTATAGAACTGCACTCTTGAGTATATGCGCCTAGACTCAGGAAGCCAAAAAGCAAGAATAATTGTATTTTGTTCATAATCAAAGGTTTTTTTATTAATCGCAAGAAGTACCTGCGGCTTCACAAATAATGTCAAGATCGTGCCACTGGCCGTCTACAAAGAATTGAAATCTTATGGCATCGCCTATATAATTTTCTCCACCTCCACTTAGAAAAGAACTAATAGTAAAAACGTGTTCATAAGGTACTTCTGTGAGATTAATAGTGCCAGCTGGATTTAGAAGTGGATTATTTAGATAGACGGTGCCGTCAATATTTATTGTAAAATCTTCTATACAATGATCTGGATCTAGCCCCGTGTCGTCGAATTGAAAACCATAGTCAAAACTGGTTGGCCCAGTTGCTGTTACTGTTACTGTGGTTACACTTGATGTTCCGCAGGTAGTTCCGCCAAGACTCACATTTACTTCTAGCTCTTCTGGATCATCACAAGATTCAGCCTCTGCAAGACTTGTTACACAGGGTTCCATTGCGTTCACCAATGCTACCGAAGTGTTAGGTGCTATTTCTAAGCTTCGTATGCCCGTATGCGACCTAGTATCGGAAATCGAAACCCCACTCGGAGGGTCAATTAAAGTTTGAAAACTAAAGTGATCTTCGCTATTAGTGGAGGGTAGTTCTGGCCCTGAAGGGGCTTCAGGATAATCTTCAAACCCATCAAAGCCCATTTCGGCATACCTACTGTTTGAAGCCACCGCCACAGGCAGCGTATAATTATATCCATATTGCGCAGCAGAATAGCGGTTTAAGGCATCTTTGTTCTCGAGTTCGGCTCCATAAGGGCTGTACAAGGTAACTTCGCTTGCATAAGTCCAGCGAGGGTCTGCACTGGTTTGCCATTCGCTTAACGAGGTATCGTAGGTGTAATAGGGTGTAAATTGATTAAAAAAGCCTTCGTTTCTGGGTGCTGTAAGCTCAGAATCATGATGAGTTCTTCCCGCCAAATAGGCGTAAGATTCGTTTGCGCGCCACAGGTTTTTAATATTATACAGAAAAGGATTTACCTCGCTTTGTAAGCTTCGTTCAACCATGAGATCGGTATTTAATTGAGCTGCTTCTGTCGGGATATCAGGATTGGGATAATTTGGGATATTATCTTCTTTGGGAGGAAGCCAAAATTCTTGGTACTGTACTGCACTTGAGTTAACAATCCTTGGATCGTCCGAATCGCCTTCGATAAATGTGAAAGCATCTAAATTTAAGTTGTTAAGAGTGCCATCGCCATCTACATCATAGGGATTTGTCTGAGAGGTAATGGAGGCCATCGAGGCGGTTTGCAAATTGCGAAGCCCAGAACGTGTTACAACAAACTCAAAGCTGTCGCTATCTTCGCCACATGGTGCCACATAGGCACCATTAGCATCCATTAAAATTAATAGTCCGCCAGTATCAAAACCAGCGACCCAATATTTTATAAGGCTTGTTTGAATTTCGTCTCCTAGCGTAAATAGATTCTCCAATCCACCAGAATAATTTGCCAACGTAAAAGTGGTTTGGCCTTCTGTGCGCTCTAAGGTTCCGCGCATGCCTAAGTTATGAGTAGCCAGCCCCATTCCTTTATAGTTCCAATAGGCGGGAAAGTTTGTATTGTAATAATGATCGCTGTATTCGTTTACTGTTTTAGTAAGTAAAATTTGGCCGGTTTTGCCATCCCATAGTAAGTTTTTGGTGCTCACGGTTGCTCCTAAATCTCTGGCGATTTTTTCTACCAATATCCCAGATTGATGTGTAACTTTTGTAGTAGTAACGGTATGAAGTGTATTTGTAGTGGTCGAATAACGAGGTACAGCCATGGGTATTATAATGGGAAACACAGGAATAGGTATGGCAGCGACATTGGCTTGAAGACTCTCCATCGAACTTTTAGAATAATGCTTTTTAAAGTCGTTAATCATGTCATAATGTATACCAACATTGGCTTGTTCTACACTACCATCCGTAGTGACAATAGGTACTTGGCTGTTTAGCTTGCCTGTGGTCGAATTTATGTTATATACATAATCAACTCCAGAGATTAAAGCACCAAACTCATTGTAAACATTTTGACTTTTTTGTTTAGCATTCATGTCGTTGGTTACCACACTAAATCCTTGCGACAATGTAAGGTCGGAGGTAATCTCAATATTCTGCCCAAATAGCGATCCTAAGGTTTGTCCTATAATATTACCATCATTTGACTCCCAATTGTCAGGGCCGTCCATCTCTGTGTACGTCGCGATGGTGGGAAAGTCTTTTGAGGTAAAAAACTCGCTAACAACTTTGCCTGTGGCATGCTTTTTAACTACCTGCTCCCCATCAATTCTAGGTAAGTTTTTTACAGTTACTTTGCTGTATGTGACTTTGGCCGAAGGAAAAAAGGACTCTCCAAAAGGCTTCTCTACATAATTAATTTCTTTAGGAGCAATCAAGCGTTCTGGTTGGTTGTAAAAGGGTTCGACAAAAGGATTTTCTTTACTCATATTAGGCTCGTAAGTAGCCACGCCCGAAGAGCTACCGTCTTCTAGTGTATAACTATATTCTTGGCCATAGTTCATGTCATAACGGTCTACGTCAGAATCGAGCATATCCTTCCATTGGTCAAGCAAAAGGACA
>QIIH01000304.1 GCA_003229235.1 Flavobacteriales bacterium
TGGCGAAAAACCAAAATGGTCCCGTCCAGACCATATAATTGAGCGTAACATAGAAGCCAAACAAAAGGCAAAGTTACAGTAGCTAAACACAGATTCGACAATTTTTTTTAACAGGAGGCGTTTAATAGTTTGGAACACCACTACTTAGAACTATAAATCTACTATTATGCGAAAATTGCTATTAATGGCATTCGTGGCGCTTTGTGTGACCGCTTGTTCCAAAAACGATGATACTACAAATAATTGCCCTCAACCCGGCAGTATTGTGATTGAACAACTAAACAGTACCTCGGTGCTATTTAGTTGGGGAATCGAGACAGAAACTGCTTGGGAGATCGAATATGGGCTTGCAAACTTTGCCTTGGGCACCGGAACTATTAAGCAAACCTCGCAAGAAGATCATTTTATCGAAGGTTTAGAACCAGAAACAGACTACCGTATTTATTTACGTACTAATTGTGGCTCTGATGGTTTTAGTGAGTATATCTCTGTAGATATTACAACACCAATGATCGCGGCTCGATGTAATACACCTTCAAATTTGCAATTAGTGAGCCTTACCGATACGAGTATTGAGTTATCTTGGGACGAAAATGATGAGACTTCATGGGAGGTCGAGTACGGACCAGTAGGCTTTATGCCAGGAACCGGGTTGTTGGTTGCTACATCGCAAAACTCTTATAATATTGAGGGATTAAATTCTGGAGTTACTTACGAAATATATGTTAGGGCCAATTGTGGTGTAGATGGCTATAGTGAGTATTCTGAAGCTTTAGTTATCACAACCGACTAATTATTAGACTGTTATTATTTGTAAAGAGGCGCGTTTTTCTCGTCTCTTTTTTTTGAAGGCAAATTCTTTTTTCTTTTGTAATTTTGTGTTTTAGCTGTAATACACCAAATGAACTTACGCCCGATAGAAGTGCGAGATGCCATAAGTAAGGAGGACTTTCTTAAAGAGTACTTTAAGCCTCAAAAACCTGTGGTTATTCGCGGGTTTATTGAAGATTGGCCAGCATATAAAAAATGGGATTTAGATTATATGGCCGATGTTGCGTGTGATGTACAAGTTCCTTTATACGACGATCGCCCAGTAAATTACAAAGATGGTTTTAACGAGCCACATGCTACCATGAAAATGGCAGATTATATAGATCTTCTCAAGAGTGAGCCCACTAAGTACCGCATTTTTTTGTGGAATATCTTAAAAGAAGTCCCTGCCTTACAGAAAGACTTTAGCTACCCAGATTTTGGATTGCGACTCTTAAAAGGCTTGCCCATGATGTTTTTTGGAGGTCAAGACTCTCACACTTTTATGCATTACGACATAGATTTAGCTAACATATTTCACTTTCATTTTCAGGGTAAAAAAGAAGTGATTCTCTTTGATCAAAAGCAGAACGATTATTTATATAAAGTACCGTATTCGCTTATCACAAGAGAAGACATCAATTTTGCTGATCCCGATTATACCAAGTGGCCTGCTTTAGAAAAAGCACAAGGCTATAAAACCAATTTGGAGCATGGCGATGTTTTGTATATGCCTGAGGGATATTGGCATTATATGCGTTATCTCACGCCAGGTTTTAGTATGAGCTTAAGAGCCATAGCACGAAATCCTAAAAATTTGAGTAGGGCGATTTACAACATTTTTGTAATGCGGCATTTCGACAATCTTATGAGGCGTCTTAAAGGCCAAGCTTGGATTGATGGTAAAAATGAGAAGGCGATTAAGCGTACGCATCGAAAGCTAAAAGCCTCTTAAGGAATAAGCTCTGCAGCACGAGTATAAACCAGAGAAGACTCCCAGCCCCTATATAAAAGATAGTCTGCTAGTTTTTTGCGTTTCTTGTATTTATTTGTCTCGGTAAGCTGGTCGAATCGTTTTTGTGATAGGGTATAAAAAGCGGCCATATAATCGGCGTCAGAAATCTCCTGTAAGCCTTTTTTAATATTGTAGGCAGATAGCTCTCGCATTTTTAGCTCTCTTGTAATACGAACACGCCCCCACTTTTTAATTCTAAATTTTCCTCTTACAAAGGATTGCGCAAAACGTGTCTCGTCTAAGTAATTAAGCTTGCTAAGATGTTGCAAAATAATATCCTGCGCTTCGGGTATCATCTTCATTTGCCGCAACTTTTCGCGCACTTCCTTATAGCATCGCTCTTGATAAGCACAATAGGCTTCGGCCTTGGCTTTGGCCTCGTCGATAGTATAAGATTGGTGATTATTCACCCCGCTAAATTAAGCAAATCCTGTATAAATTAGAATAGAAATGATAACCCGGCATTAATTTTAAGTGTTGGGTTTATCTTTAAAGATGGTATCGCCTTTTACAAACCAGGCCACCCCAAAACTCTCTACAGCAAGTGTCTCCATCCAAAAGGTAATTTGATTTGCTTCGTAGGTTTCCGGACTCATTATTACACCCATCATTCCAAGTACCATTACAAGGAGCGCGACAATCATCATCACTCCACAAACACGATAAATGCGGTTTCTTATTTTTTTACGTCCCCCTCTTGCTTCAGGAGCCTTGTCCGATTTTGTAAATAAAAATAGGGCCATAAATGCTAAGCAACCTAAAAAGATGGCAGCGGCTCCTAAATGGAGGCTGGGTATCAGGTCTGCTTTATTAATGTATGTAACTATCGCCTCTGCGCCTTTGGTTTTACACACATAACAGACGTCATAAAGATTGCTTGTAGGGAACAGCACTACAATCAAAGCCCCAATTCCTGCCGCCGTAGAAATATAAAAATCAAGGCGCTCTCTACTTTTATATATTATTAAAAAGACAGCCATTAAGCTTAAAATCACGGTGAAAATTGTTCCTGCACGAGTATAAAAGTAATGACTCAAAGACTCTAAAGGTGTGGTGCTTCCGGTAGTAATAAAGAGGTACAGAAATAGTACAATAGGCATAAGCATGCCCAGTAAGCCCACCAATACTCTAAGGCTTTTGCTACTTTGTAGCCAATTGTTGTCTTCGCCAGTAAATTCGACACTAAGTACTTTTTCTAACGTATTTTGTTCTTGTAGTTGCATGATAGATCGGTTTCTAATTAAAGATTCTAACTTGCTGAATTTCAGGCTGTAAACTAAGAGGGTAAATACGTGGTTTTTGGTTTGGGCGCTTCTCACCTATGGTTCGACCGCGCTCTCGGCTATATCCCTGTAGTGAGTTTACACTACTACAGGGGATGCCGCCTTTATCACTAGCGCGAGGTATGTTTATAATTCAAATTTGGTTTGCCGCTTCGCGGGCTACCAGACTCGAAAATGCCCTGTGGGCATTTGAGATATTGGTATGGACAGAATGTCCACTGGATGTTTTTCTTTCTGTAACATACTTTTTTGCACTGCGCCTTCGCGTAGCCGCTTCGGCAGAGCGAGGTTGCCCAAAACCACTTCTCATTTTTTCTTTGTTCCTCCAAAGACTACTGAAAAGAAAAGTATCCTGTGGACACATTGAATGAAGCACCACAAAGAACTTTATATCCTCTCACAACATATTCTTCTTCTTAACTTTTCTTTACTCCTCTAAAGAAAAGTTGCAAAAGAAAGGAGTTAATCTTAATCGATTTTTGCCATCACCTTCGCTAAAACTTCGGTAATCAAAGGGCAAAACCCCTCGTCATTTCTGAGTCGCTCGCTTCTGCTGCGCAACTTTGCGAGCAAATTGCTCCGCAGGTCTCGGCGTGCGACATCGAACCGAACATAACTCGGTATCGATGGAGCCATCGCAGATGGCTGAGCCATTAGGATTGATTAATTTCTGTTGATTGAATTTTCTGAGAGGTAAAAAGGCTCAAAAGCACAAATATTGTAAATGCAAAAAACCCAAAAAGGAGATTTGACTGATTTGTGGCTAAGAGTTCTATCGATTTGGACAGTCCTTCAAGTTGCCTTAATTGCTCTGAAATGATGCCATCAAAGCCTATATAAGCCATAAAAATGGCAATAACCATTACATCTGCCATCGACCATTTACCAGACTTAAATATCATGAACTTGATAAATCGATTGTCTTTTAACTTTGGGCTTTGGATATAAAAAACTGAGCTTATTATTTTAGAAACTGGAAGCAAAACACTAAAAGCAAGAACAAGAAAGCCAACAGCAATTAAGTTTATTCTATTCTGTGAAAACATTAGTTGTACTACTTCGAGAATGCTCTTGCTTTTGTAGTAAAGAACTTGATTCTTAAACTGAACTTCTTCGCCTAACAAAGTGAAAGTCATTTCAGAAATTCGTGCGTCAATTTCTATCATGGGCAAGAACACACCCATTAATAGAAATGCCAAACCAATCAAAATAACAGGAATAAATTCAAGTCGTTTAAAACCTTTGGTTAAAACAATTAGTAATAGTGTAGCAATAGCGATTAGTATTAAAGAATTTTTGAGAGGTTTAATATTAGACTCGATTTCTTGAATGCTTGAACTTAAAAAATCTTTTGTCCCTTGAGAATTTTTGATCGCGTACTTATATTGAATTTGGTTGTATGCGCTGTAATCGGTTTTGGAAAAGGTGTTATCTGAATATTCGTTAAGTTTGTCAACCAAATACTTACGTATTGCTTCTCTATTTTCTGGGTCATTTAAAAAGTCTAATATCTGTTCTGTAAAAATTGGGATGTCTTTTTTAATTTTGCCAAAAGTTCCAGTTAAGGAAGCAATACCACTTTCAAACCATCCTGTTATACTATTTGATTTTTCTTCATAATATCTGTCCTCCAGTTCGTCAATCGCGGTTGTCAAAAAATCAGAAATTTTGACTCGCATCTCGTCTCTGTTGGTATCATCGAGATTAAACTCTTCTATCTTTTTAGAAATAATATCGGCCAGAAGCACCTTCCATTCATCGACATTAAATAGCCCATACTTAATTTTTGAAAGCTCAATTAAATCGTTTTTGAGCTCAATTTTTTCTTGCTCTTGTTGGTAGGTATTAAAACCAACAAAACAAGTTGCGAGTAACAGAATTATTAGGAGTATTGGTCTGAGTTTGGTCATATTTTACAGAAACAATCAGAAATTATCTTTTTATTTTATTCTTGATTTAACTTAGGTGTTGGTCTTACCCATGTTGATGCATATTGAACAAGAGTTTCGTAATACTCTAGAATCATTTGTTCAATTAATACAATGAATTTCTTATTACTAGCGAAACCTGCACCAAATTCTCTAATAAGTACGATTTTAAATCCTTGTATGTCCTTGTCTACGGTCAATTCGGGGAGTGTGCTTAGATCAGACAATTTTACTTTGATATTTGCTTTAGCATATTTAATATCCGCTTCAATCCATATTTGGTTTTCAACTTTTTGAAAGAGATCTTCCGACTTTTTCTTGCAATGTTCAAGTTGTCTCCCTATCCAAGTGATTCTTGCTTTGATTCCTTTATCGAGAGGGGGTGCAATTTTAATACTCATCGACACAACTCTTCGTTCAAACTCTGCTGTGATTTTAATGTCAGACACAGCATCTCTTATTGACAATTGACCGGTAATATAATTGTGATCTACAATGCGCCTTATATCTTGTTTTAAGCTGTCTTTGGCTTTTGATGGAGATTTCACTAGAACTCCTAGTTTACTACTCATAAGCATGGCCATATCTTTTTCTTCTTCATACCAACTAAGCACAGCATCTTCTATATATGAGTCAGAAAGTTTTAATGGTTTTTGGGCTCTTATGTTTTCGGCGAGTTCTTTCCACCCTGGTTTCATTTGCGTATAGCCACTAATGCCTGATACAGGGTTTTCGAAATAATGAAGAGCTTCTGCTATGATTTCCACCTGGTCGTTATCTTCTATGTTTTGGTCATTTTTAAACAACAGCAATTGGCCTTTAGTAATTAAATATGTCCACGAAAAATGAAGTAACGAAATGTTTTTCGGTGTTTTTACCTTAACAGGTGAACGAGTTGGGTCAGACACAAATTCGTTAGAAATGGTAATTAGCTTGTTGACTTTTAGTTTTCTAGAAATGTCTATATAACCTTCAATTTGGGCTACGTCAATTTTATTGGACTTATTTTTCATTTCAAAAAAAGCTGCATCAGTAATCACTCCTTTTATTACAACAATTATTAATCCATCAATTCTGCATTTATTGATTTCTGGAAAAGAGGCTTCAGTATAATAATATAGTCTTCCGCTGCGACTAAGCTTGATTTCCTTAAACAGGCCATCACGATACTCTTTAACTAATTTTACGGTTGAAAGAAATATTGACGTAAGCGCCATTTCGTCTCCAGTCTTATGAGTGGGAATTAATCTGGCTGGTTGTAAAATAATTTGACCATTCTGAACAAATGAGTCAAAATCGGTTTTTTTTAACCCTACTAGTTTGGTAACAGATTTTTTAATCATACATCAATAAAATTAAATTAAACACAAAACCCACCAACCTCAAGACTATTGTCCAAAGGTAAATGGGGAGTATGTTCTATAAATATATGAATTTAATACGGGATTTATAATTCTGGAAAGTAATTTGCCTGTTCATGTCATAATCGCTGTCGAAGTAGCATCACCAGTGAGTCATGTTCGGTTCGATGGTTGCCCGATTGTTTTAAGAGGTAGCAGCGCCCATCGGTAATGAGTTATGTTTCCCACTCCTTCAACGCTTGCCCTTCACTAATATGTCTACTAGACATTTTCTTGACAGTCGCGCAGGTTCGATGTCGCACGCCGAAAGTTGCGAAGCAGGAGCCGGGCGAC
>QIIH01000486.1 GCA_003229235.1 Flavobacteriales bacterium
GCCGGTAGTACTAGTAACTCGAGCCAAATATAAGCCCGTCGCCATGCCGCTAGTAGACAAAGAAATTTGAGTATCTCCGTTTGTAGTAACCGTGCCTATTTTTGCTCCGCTAATAGTATAAAGTGTAATCTGTGATATTAGATCGTTGCTGCTTTCGATATATAGATTTCCAGTTCCTGCTGGTTGGTACCAGGTAAGAGTACTAGAAAACGTTGTGTCTTGAGTAGATAGCGCAGCGTCAATTATTCTATAGATTTGTCCGCCTAGGCCAGCTACATATAATTCGTTGTCTACATCTTCACCAAAAGTAGACCAAGCATCAGAGGTGTTAATTACCCAAGTTAAATTGTTTGCTGCGTCTACGGTTCCAATTTCGCCAGAACAGATATCGGCAAAAATGTAAAGACCATCCAATGTTGCATAATCAGATCCGCGATACACATAACCACCAGTAATAGAACATCGACCCCCTCCATGAGGGTATTCTGCAGCAGGAAACTCCATGGTAGTCATAGATGGGCAACCAGCAGTGTTAAAAGGAGCATTCCCTTCATAACAGCGCCATCCATAATTGATACCTGGTGTTGTTGGGTCTACTTTGTTAATTTCTTCTCTTGCGCTTTGCCCTACATCGGCAATCCAAAGATCGCCTGTATCGGCATCAAAGCTAAAGCGCCAAGGATTTCTAATTCCATAGGCCCAAATCTCATCTAAGCCATCAGGGTCACCTACCCATGGGTTATCTGCTGGTATGTAAGGTGCAGCAATATCAACATCTATGCGCAAAATTTTACCCAAAAGTGTGGCTAAACTCTGTGCTCTATTACCCGGGTCGCCGCCACTACCACCATCGCCAGAGCCAATAAATAACATTCCGTCTGGGCCAAATTGTAAGGATCCTCCATTGTGATTTAAAAAAGGCTGGGTAAAGTCTAACATTTTGAGTTCAGAACCTGCATCTGCGATATCTGGGTTGCCAGTACTAACCGAAAAGCGAGATACCTGTGTGTTGCTACTATTGTCTGTATAATACACATAAAAGTATCCGTTGGTATCATATTCTGGATGAAAAGCAAGCCCTAATAAGCCGCGTTCACCGCCAGAAGAGACTATGGGGGCTATGTTTAAAAAGGGCGTTGTGTTGGTTGTGCCGTCTGCATTGAGAATTTTAATAATTCCATCTTGTTCAACAATAAACAGGCGATCGTCGCCCGCATTTTGAATGTCGACTGGCTCTTGAAAGCCATCGGCAAAAAGTTCAACTTCGATGTCTTGGGCTTGTATGCTAGCAATTGTGCATAGCAAAATAATGTAGGTAAAAATAGATTTAGTCATAAGGTGTTTTTTTAGCAGTTTTTTTTAAAGCCTAAAGTTAAGCAAAAAATAGAAGAGTAGTACGGGGTTATTAATTACAATTGAGCAGCAATCTTCTGGCAGGCTTGATCCAACATATGGTAAACCTGTTTAAAGCCTTCTGTTCCGCCGTAATAGGGGTCGGGTACATCTACATTTTCGCCTGGGAATAGTACTTCTAGTATAAGTCTGACTTTGCCTTTGTGTTCTGGTTTTTGAACAAGTTTGAGAACATTTTCAAGATTAGAGAGATCCATCACGTAAATTTTATCAAAACGTTCAAAATCTTCGGCTACGAATTGTCTACCGCGTTGTTGGCTAATATCTAAGCCATTTGCTTTGGCAATTGCAATACTGCGTTTATCTGGTGGCTGGCCTATGTGCCATGAACCAGTACCCGCAGAATCTACTTGAGCTTTTGTTGGATCTACCTTTGTTTGGAGAATACCATGCGCTAATGGGCTTCGACAAATATTGCCAAGGCAGACCATAAGTACTTTGGTAGGCATTATTTATAGAGTTAATTTCTTGTTGAGGTCTTCGACATATTTGCGGAATTGCTTGTCTGTAGCAGACAGGTTGTCTACTGTTTTACAAGCATGTAAAACGGTAGCGTGATCGCGTTTTCCGATTTGAGAGCCAATGCTCGCCAAAGAAGCCTTTGTAAACTTTTTAGCAAAGAACATCGCCAGTTGTCGCGCCTGTACAATATGACGCTTACGTGTTTTAGATTGAAGCGTATCTACATCCATCTGGAAGTAATCGCTTACTACCTTCTGAATATAATCGATTGAGACTTCTCGCTTGGTATGCTTAACATAGTTGTCTACTATCTTTTTAGCAAGGTCGATAGTGATTTCACGTTTATTAAACGAAGAGTGCGCGATTAGGGAAATGATTGCGCCTTCTAGTTCGCGAATATTGGTCTTAATGTTGTTGGCTAAAAATTCGACAATTTCCTCGGGCATATCCACTCCATCCCTAAAGAGCTTGTTTTTGATAATCAAGATGCGAGTCTCAAAATTGGGATGTTGCAATTCGGCAGAAAGCCCCCATTTGAAACGAGATAATAAACGCTGCTCAATGTCGATCATATCGACTGGCGCTTTGTCACTAGTTAAAATTACTTGCTTTCCGTTTTGGTGCAAGTGATTAAATATGTGGAAGAATACATCCTGTGTTCCTGCCTTTCCAGATAATAACTGAATATCGTCTACAATAAGGACATCGATAATTTGGTAAAAGTGAATAAAGTCGTTTCTGTTATTCTTTTTTACCGACTCAATATATTGTTGTGTGAATTTCTCTGCAGAAATATACAGCACGGTCTTTTCTGGGTACTTGTCTTTTATTTCTACACCAATAGCATGTACTAGATGCGTTTTCCCTAATCCTACTGCTCCAAAAATTAAGAGAGGATTAAACGAAGTGCCTCCGGGTTTGTTGGCTACTGCCATACCTGCCGAACGTGCTAATCTATTGGAGTCGCCTTCTAAAAAATTTTCGAAATTGTAATTAGGGTTGAGTTGTGATTCGATCTTTACATTGCGAATCCCAGGAATTACAAATGGGTTTTTGAGCTCAGGACTTTTATTCTTAATAGGAACATCAACCTCTTGCGACTTCATATGAGAGCGTTGTGTGCTAGGAATTTTTTCGGTAAACGGTTGTTTGTTGCCGTAAGTGTTTTCCATTTTGATAACGTAAACCAGTTTAGCCTGTTGTCCCAATTCCTTGGTCAATGCAACTTTAAGTAAGGTTACGTAGTGCTCTTCTAGCCATTCGTAAAAGAATTTACTTGGCACCTGAATATTAAGAGCATTATCGGTAAGTTTTACTGCTTTAATTGGTTCAAACCAAGTCTTATAGGCTTGTGGCGTTATGTTATCTTTTATAAAAGACAGACAAAGGTTCCAAACAGATTCAGCAGTTCTGCTCATAATAGAAATTAGTGTGTTTTGAGTTGTTAGTTGCTGTCGAAAAGTAATAGAATAATGTGATTCCCTTACAATTTCTTAGCAATGCAAATATGTGAACAAATAAGTGAAAAAAAAAACGGTTTAGGTATTGAATTCTAACTTTTTTTTTCTCATACTATCGTTAGGTTAAATTTACAAAAAATATTAGCCTCATTCAAATATATTTTAGATGCTTTCACATTGTTGTAAATTAAGAGTTAGATATGGCGAAACCGATCAGATGGGAGTGGTGTATCATGGCTCTTATCCCGCGTATTTTGAGGAAGGGCGCACAGAGTGGCTTAGAGATTTAGGGGTTACCTATCGTTGGATGGAAGAAAATCAAATCATGTTGCCTGTGGTAGAAATCTCTATAAAATACAGCAAGCCAGCACGGTACGACGACTTACTTAAAGTATCTACTCAATTGCGAGAAATTCCTACGGTTAAAATCACCTTCGATTATGTCTTATTGAATGACCAAAACGAAACACTGGCAACTGCTTTTACAACCTTGGTATTTATAAACAAGGATACCAATAAAATTATGAAGGCGCCTCAATTTTTATTGAATAAAATAGAAAGTAGAACTTAATTTTCTTTAGGCCAATGTAAAACGACAGGATAGAGATTTACAAAAATTGTCTTTATTCTTTTTGCTTCTTTTTGTCTTATGGCTAATTGCATTTTGCAATCTAAATGATCTTTTTGAGTGACAATTCGCAAATCATTATCCTTAATTACTCGCATCACTTTGTTTAACATATCGTAATTAAATCTAATTGAGAATGTGGTGTCTATAGTACGTTCTACAATCTGAGATTCGCTCAAGGCCATATTGGCGCTTGTTTTATATGCTTTGATTAATCCACCTACGCCTAGTTTGGTTCCGCCAAAATAACGCACAACTACCACTAACACAAAGGTTAAGTCAAAAGCCTGAATTTGTCCATAAATAGGAGCTCCAGCACTATTTGAAGGCTCTCCGTCGTCGTTAATTCTATATTCTTGATAGCGCTCTCCTAAACGATAGGCATAGCAAAAGTGTCTGGCTAGATGATGCTCTTTTTTAAGTTCAGCCAAACAATTTTTCACATCCTCGGTTGAATGCACTGGGTAGGCAACTCCAAAAAACTTGCTACTCCTATCTTTAAACAAGACTTCTGGGCTTTTGGCAGCTATGGTATTGTATGCGTCTTTCATAATTTAAATAGCAACGGCAACTAAAATGATACTAATAATAGCTAACAGTATTCCCAGCCAGTTTTTAGCTGATAGTTTTTCTTTAAACAATCCAACTCCGACTAAGGTCGAAAACAATACAATCGCAACATTATTTAAAGTAAATACTGTCGAACTTTCTAAGGCCGGAATCCGCAGCGCTTGAACCAAAAAGTAAATCGAAAAATAATTGGGCACTCCGAGCGCAATTCCGCCAAGAATATTTCGTGCGCTAAAGGTCACTTTTCCGCGGAGCTTGCCAATAGTTAAAAACACAATTCCCAAAATGGCAGCTGCTCCAAAAACGGTGGCAGAAAATACTGGGATTTCGTTTACACCTACATACGAATGTTCTAAAAATTTAATAGCTGTATCAATGATTCCGCTGCCTAAAAAAACCAATAAGGGTAATATTAAAACGCTTGCACCTTTAGTGTGATTGGCGTCTACCTTGCGGCTAGAGGTTAGATAAACCGCTACTAGTGCGAGTATTATGCCAATTACTTTAAGGCTATTTGCACTTTCCTTATAAAATAGTAGCCCAAATAAAATAGGTATCACTAGGCTCATCTTAAAGGCGACAGAGGTAACAGAAAGACCAGCGCGTTGTATAGTCACGGCCATAAGATTAAAAACAAGAATAAAAAGAGCGCCTAAAGCCACCGTTGGTAAAAACCAAGCTGTAGTACTAATCTCTTTAAATATTATTGGGCCATCAAAAGCAATAAAGCCACAGCTACACGCTACTATATAATTAACTACAATGGCCTGTAGTTTATTAATATTATAGCGATTAAAGAGTTTAAATACTATTAATATTATGGTAGAAGATAAGATAGAAAGAACCAAATAAATCATATATCCTCGGGAGTTGGAACCATTATTTTAAGGGAATCATTATCTATAGTTTGCTCGTCGATAACGATGCCTTTAATTTTAGGAGCACTCACGCCACTTTTAAAAGAATCTTTTCCAGTAAAAATACGAGCCTCATCCCAGAAACCTGAATCGATAAACTGCTGTAAAGTATAAGCGCCTCCTTCGATAATTAGAGATTGAATCCCTAATATTTTTGCATGGTTTATTATAGCCTTAATTATTGAATCACCACTAGCAACCCAATCTATGTTTTTAAAACTTTCGATTCCATCGAATGGGGAATTACTCACGATAGTTGTAGCAGCTTGATCATTTAAAATAGCGGCATTTAAGGGAGTTTTATTTTGAGGGTCTATCACAAAGCGATGTGGGGAGTTGCCTTCTACGAGTCTGGTCGTAAGGCTGGGATTGTCTACAAGTACCGTGTTTATACCAACCAAAATGGCTTGTTCTTCACTGCGCCAGCGATGCACTACTTGTCTCGATGCTTTGCCCGTGATCCATACTGGTGCTGTTTTTTCTCGCTTTGACGGGCTAATAAATCCATCGTTAGATGCAGCCCATTTTAAAATAATAAAAGGACGTTGCTGTAATACGGAAGTAAAAAAACGTCTGTTTAGCCAAGTAGCCTCCTTTTCTAAAACACCTATTAAAACATTGCAACCAGTCTCTTGCAAAAGCTGTACACCTTTACCGGCAACTTTGGGGTTGGGATCTAGACTCCCAATGACGACATTTTTTATTTTATGCTCAATAATAAGGTTAGTGCATGGCGGTGTTTTACCGAAGTGACAGCAGGGTTCTAAGTTAACATATAAGGTAGCGTTTGACAACTGATTAATGTCTTTCACATTATTAATGGCGTTAACCTCTGCATGAGGGTTTCCGGCTTTTTTATGCCAACCTTCTCCAATTATCTTACCATCCAAAACTATTACGCTGCCTACCAAGGGATTAGGGTAGGTGCTGCCAAGACCTTTGCTTGCCAATTGCAAACAACGCTGCATAAAATGTTGGTGATGATGTGCCAAAATTGACTCGCTCATAAAGGATGATGATTCTTGAAAGAATCCGTAATTTAGCGCTATAACGCCTAGGGTTTTTAGTGAAGTAAAAATACTATAATTAAAATTATGAGTGAGCTAATAATAAGGCCAATAGTTGCGACAGACGATACAGAAATTGCAAGTGTTATTAGGTCAATTTTAATCGAACATGGGGTTCCTAAAGTAGGAACGGCCTACGAAGATATAGCTCTCGATTGCATGTTTAAAACGTACTCGGCAGATCGAGCTGCATTTTTTATCGT
>QIIH01000482.1 GCA_003229235.1 Flavobacteriales bacterium
TATATGCCTTTCTTGGTATTGAAAGCGCAGCTATTCCAGCGGGCAATGTAGAAAACCCAGAAAAGACAATACCTCGAGCTACTATGCTAGGTACAATTATAACAACCTGTGTTTATATTTTTGGTACCATTGTGTTATTTGGGATGCTACCATTAGATGTTTTAAAGGATTCACCTGCTCCATTTGCCGAAGCAGGAAAAATAATTGGCGGTGAGTATGCTGGATATTTTGTGGCAGCAGGGGCTGCTATTGCAGCATTTGGATGCTTAAATGGCTGGCTATTAATGTCTGGACAAGTACCCATATGTTTCCTCGTATTTTTAAGCGTGAAAATAAAAATGGAGTACCCTATTTAGGTGTAATTATAGGCAGTGTATTAACGTCTGCACTTCTCTTATTTAACTTGTCTAGCAGTTTGATAGATCAATTTAATTTTATTGTCGATTTAACGGTATTAACTGCTTTAGTGCCTTATATTTTTGTGGCGGCAGCTTATGTAATAGTAGTTATCGAAAAGAAATTGCATTTTAATAATATCTTGAAAACTTTCTTACTAGGATCTTTAGGATTTGCTTATTCTCTTTGGGCAATATATGGGTCTGGTAGCGATACTGTTTTTTATGGGTTTTTATTGTTACTATTAGGAATTCCGTTTTTTGTATTAATGAAGTATAATCAGAATAAAGACAACTAATTAAATGAGTACTACCCATCATTCAGAATATTTAAAATTAGAGTCAGTTTATATTAAACCTGCAAAAAATGCTTTTGTCTCCGAGGCTCATTTAGAAAGCCAATGGGATGCCCTAAATTATTTATCTCAACCCGATTTTGATAGTTCGCTAGAAGAATATAAAGCGTTTCAAAATTATTTTGCAGACAATAATATTGTGACGCCTATTTTTCCGTTTGATGAGACTGTAAAAATTGATTCTATTTATTGCAGAGATGCTTCAATTGCTACAGATTTTGGAATGATTATTTGTAATATGGGAAAGGGAGGTCGTAAAAACGAACCTCAATCACAATTGGCTACCTATAAAGAAAATAACGTTTCTGTGCTAGGAATTATCGAAGCCCCTGGTACCTTAGAAGGTGGCGATGTGGCATGGTTAGACGAAAAAACCTTGGCAGTTGGCCATACGTACAGAACCAATATGGCTGGTATCTCGCAGTTAAAAGCACTTCTAGAGCCTAAGGAAATAGTTATTATTGTAGTCGAATTGCCACATTATAAAGGGCCTTCAGATGTTTTTCATTTAATGTCAATATTAAGCCCGGTCGATAAGGATTTGGCAGTAGTTTATTCGCCATTGATGCCTATTAAATTTAGAAATGAGTTGTTAGATCGGGGGTTTGAGTTAATCGAAGTTCCAGACCAAGAATTCGAATCTATGGGCTGTAATGTCTTGGCCGTTGCCCCAAGAAAATGCATAATGGTTGATGAAAACCCAAAAACAAAACAGTTGCTAGAACAAGCTGGATGTGAGGTTACGGCTTATAAGGGAGAAGACATTAGCGTAAAAGGAGGCGGAGGGCCAACTTGTTTAACAAGACCAATGTTGAGGTCTTATTAATTACAATTTCAAATAAAAATCTTTGACCAGTTCTGTATACTCAGTAGTGTATTGATGTCTTGCTGTTTCTAGCACTAGTTTTTCAAGAATAGGATCTTCTTGAGTTTTTGAGAGTTCTAATAAAACCCGTTTTTCACTAGTCTGAGCATTGCCATAAACACCACATCTTCTTGTTACAAAAAGACCAGCAGCATTGGCGTGTTCTATAAATTGAGCCTCTTCTTTGGTAGGTAAAATCAAGGCAAAAGTGCCAGTTTCTGAAAGTAAATGGGCAGCGCAAACAGCTAAATGCTCAAAGGGAAGTGCTTCGTTAAAACGAGCTGTATCTCTTTTTTTATCGCCAGATTTATAATCGTCTGAATAAAATGGAGGGTTCGATATTATTAAATCGTAGGTTTCTTCGATTTCGCTAGCATATTCTTGAACAGAAGCGTGATAACAATAGAGCCTGTCTGCCCATGGGCTTTTTTCGAAGTTGTCTGTGCATTGTTCGTAGGCATCGCTATCAATCTCAACAGCATCAATTAAATCGGCAGTACTACGTTGTGCCAGTTGTAAAGCAATAACGCCTGTGCCAGCTCCAATATCAAGTATACTTTTTGGTTTGTTTTTTAAAGCAACCCAAGCGCCAAGTAGTACGGCATCGGTTCCTATTTTCATTGCACAACGGTCTTGAGCGACCTCAAATTGTTTTAATTTAAACGGAGTACTCATTCGAGGTAAATTTCGATAAGACCTGGAGGAGTTGTTAAGTAGATTACCCGGTTTTTGCGATCAAGCTTTTGTACAAACTCATCGTTTATTGGGATTAAAATTTCTTTTCCCTGTCTGTCTATCTCAAATAAGGCTTGAGCAGTTTGATCATTTACACCAGTTATAATGCCCACTTCGCCAAAGGCGGAATCGATTACTTTAAAACCAATGATTTCGTGATAATAAAATTTGTCCCCCGTGAGTTTAGGCAACATCTCTAGAGGTAAGTACAGTTCGCTGCCAATAAGAGAATCGGCAGTTGCTTCGTCTTTTACATTCTCAAAATTAATTCGCAAAAGACGTGATTTATGCAGGCGAGAGCTTTCAATAAAAAATGGAATCAATTTTTGGTGCTGTTGCACTAAAACCGATTCCATCTTTGTATACAATTCTGGCGAATCTGTGTCTAGCTTAGCTAGTAGTTCGCCTTTAAAGCTGTATTTTTTTACGATCTTTCCAAGAAAGAAACATTCTTCTTTTCGCATCGCTTTGGGAGCATTTATTCTTCCTCTTTAGCAGCTTCTGCTTCAACAGCAGGAGCTTCTTCTTTAGCAGGAGATTCTTCTGTAACAGCTTCGGTAGCTTCAACGGCTTCCTCTTCTGCAACTTCTTCTTCAACTACTTCTGGAGCAAGAGCAGCGGCGGCATCGGCCATACGTTTTTCGTTTACAGCTTTTTCTGCTGCAAGAGCTTCGGCTTTAGATTTAGCTTGCACATCTGCTAACCCAGCTTCTTTAGAACCAATTCTCTGAGCCTTATCTTCTATCCAACTGTTGAACTTCTCTTCGGCTTGTTCTTCTGTTAAGGCTCCTTTACGAACACCACCAACAAGGTGATTTTTTAAAAGTACCCCTTTGTACGAAAGAATCCCTCTTGCAGTATCGGTAGGCTGAGCTCCATTCTGAAGCCAAGCTACTGTTCCGTCTACATTAAGGTTGATTTCGGCAGGGTTTACATTTGGATTGTAAGTTCCTAGTTTCTCTAAAAATTTACCATCTCTTTTAGCACGTCCGTCGGCAGCTACAATCCAGTAAAAAGGTTTTCCTTTTTTACCGTGTCTTTGCAATCTAATTTTTACTGGCATAAAATTAATTTTTGAGGTACTCGACCCCTGTTATAATTAAGTGTGCAAAGATACTATAAAATTAACTTCAAAATAAGTAGTTCAAACTTTTTCTTTACATTTGTGCAAATACTAAATCTACCTACAATGATAAGGATAGCCCTACTATGCCTACTCACCTTTAGCTTTATGTCATGCGAAGACTTGCAAGACAATTCGTCTGTGGTGCAAGGAAATGCCAATAATGAGTTTTTTAAAGGCGGTGCTGTTGCTACGCGTTCTGCAGATGGAAGTGTTACAATCTCTGCAAATACCGACCGAGAAAATCTAACTCTTAAGCTTACAAATGTTGCAGCAGGAACTTACGGTTTTGGCCCAGGCAATGCTAATATTGCCGAGTTTACAGATCTTAGCGGAGAAACTTTTACAACCGGAACCGAGGCAGGAGATGGCGCTGCTATAATATCCGAATACGATACTACTAATAACACGATTTCTGGATCTTTTATTTTTAATGCGCACACTTTTGCCCTGCAAGACACGATTAACTTTCAAAGAGGTGTAATCTTTGAGGTGCCAGTTATAGAGGGAGACGATGCCGGGATAGGCCCTACTTTGGGACAAGGTATTACGGCCACTATTGACGGTATCACTTTTGAAGCCGTTACAGCAGAAGGAGTAAACGTTTCTGGATTTATTATTATCACTGGAATAGAAGAAGCTAGAATGATTGTTTTACGCTTTGCAAATAATCTGCCTCCAGGAGAATACGACTTGGCAGCTGGCGACTTTACAGCAACGTATTCATTAGATGGAACAGCAACGGCTGGGACTAGTGGTACTATGCGAATTGTAACAAATAACACAGGTACAGGTGAAATCACAGGATCTTTTAGCTTTTCGGGGGACGGTTTTGAAGTTCTAGACGGTTCATTCGTTATTATTTATTAAGATTGGTAATACGATATTTAACTAAAATCTAAGACAAAAATGGCCAGCTTAAAGTTGGCCATTTTTTGTGTACTAATGCTTTGTTTTTGTTAATAAGTAGTGGCAATTTGAATAGTGAAATTTAGTACTTTTAATGCTGAGTTTTCGAGCTACTAAATTCCATTATGTATTTAATTTTCGACACAGAAACCACCGGCTTACCTAAGCGATGGAATGCGCCAGTTAGTGATAGTGATAATTGGCCAAGAGCGATACAAATTGCTTGGCAGTTGCACGATGCTGCGGGGGCTGTTATCGAACACAAGGATTATCTAATTAAGCCAGAAGGATTTAATATTCCTTTCGAAGCCGAATCTATACATGGCATCTCGACCGAGCTAGCTACACAAGAGGGCGTTACTTTGGCTCAAGTACTAGAAGAGTTTAACGAAGTACTGTCTAGATCTACTTTTGTGGTAGGGCAGAATGTTGGCTTTGATGTAAATATTATGGGCGCCGAGTTTTATCGCCACGGTGTGGAATCGCCAATGGCTACAATGCCAGTTCTAGATACTTGTACAGAGCATACTGCTAAAATGTGCCAAATTCCTGGAGGCAGAGGAGGTAAATTTAAGTTGCCTACGTTAACCGAACTGCATCAATTTTTATTCAATAAACCCTTTTCTGAGGCTCATAATGCCACTGCAGATGTCGAGGCAACTACTCGCTGTTTCTTTGAGCTTATCCGCAGAGAAGAATTTACAATAGCACAACTAAATGCCCAACCAGATTATCTAGAAAACTTTAAAAAACAAAACCCTTCATCTATTGAGGTTATTGGATTGCAGCATGTTAATCTTAAAGAGGCTTCGGCAAAATTAAGAGCGCTGCAGGCAAAACAAGACGAACCGGAGATTAGTCAAACTGCCAAGAGCGAAAACATTAGTGCCTTAACCGAGGTTGCCTTTGCTCATTTGCACAATCACTCACAGTTTTCTGTATTACAATCTACATCGGCAATTAAGGACTTAGTAAACGCGACAGCTGCAAACAGGATGCCAGCAGTGGCCATTACAGATCGCGGTAATATGATGGGGGCTTTCCATTTTGTTAGTGCAATAGAAAATTACAACCGCGATCTAAGTGAAGAAGATGCACATAGAAAGATAAAACCCATTGTTGGCTGCGAGTTTTTTGTTTGTGAAAACCATCTCAACAAGAATCAGAAAGACAACGGCTACCAAGTAGTATTACTTGCCAAGAACAAACAAGGGTATCACAATTTGGCAAAGATGTCTTCTATTGCCTATACAGAAGGCTTTTATTATGTGCCACGCATAGACCGCAGCGTAATTGAGCAATACAAAAGCGATATTATTGTTCTTACTGGTAATATGTATGGCGAAGTACCCAATAAAGTGCTTAATGTAGGCGAAAAGCAAGCAGAAGAAGCGCTTCTTTGGTGGAAGGAGCAGTTTGGTAACGATTTATACATGGAGCTAATGCGCCATGGCCAAGAAGACGAAGATCGTGTAAACCCTGTTTTGGTCACTATGGCCAAAAAACATGATATTAAACTGGTGGCTTGTAATGACACTTATTATATAGATCAGGGCGATGCTAATGCTCACGATATTTTGCTGTGTGTAAAAGATGGCGAAAAGCAAGCAACACCTATTGGCCGAGGCCGAGGTTATCGTTATGGGCTGCCTAATCAAGAGTATTATTTTAAGAGTTCTAACCAGATGAAGGAGCTCTTTGCCGATTTGCCTGAGGCCATTGAGAATGTAGCAGAAATCATTGATCAGGTTGAATATTACACCTTGGCGCGGGATGTTTTACTTCCTAAATTTGACATTCCCGACCAATTTTTGGTGGCAGAAGACAATTCAGACGAAGGCAAGAGAGGAGAAAATAAATACTTACGCCATTTAACTTTTGAAGGTGCCAAAAATCGCTATCCCGATTTAGCAGACGAAACTAAAGCTCGTCTTGACTTTGAGTTAGAAGTTATCGCCAATACTGGCTATCCAGGGTATTTTTTGATCGTTCAAGATTTTATCGCTGAAGCTCGTAAAATGGATGTTTCCGTTGGGCCTGGAAGGGGTTCTGCAGCAGGGTCGGCGGTAGCTTATTGTTTAGGAATTACCAATATCGACCCGATTAAATACGATTTACTTTTTGAGCGTTTTTTAAACCCGGATCGTGTGAGTATGCCTGATATTGATATCGATTTCGACGACGAAGGTCGCGGGCGTGTGTTGGACTATGTGATCGATAAATATGGTGCCAATCAGGTGGCTCAAATTATTACCTACGGTACAATGGCCGCTAAGAGTTCTATTCGAGATACAGCAAGAGTACTCGATTTACCTCTAAGAGATGCAGATCGAATTGCGAAGCTAATCCCTACCATGGGTAAGCTGGCCAATATTTTTGACATGAGTGCTGCCAAGCTAAAAAGCAGCTTTAGAAGCGAAGACTTGGTAAAAGTAAATGAGCTACTAAATTTATCTGAGGGCGAAGATTTAGAAGCCCAAACAATCAATCAGGCGAGAATGCTTGAAGGATCACTCAGAAATACAGGAA
>QIIH01000352.1 GCA_003229235.1 Flavobacteriales bacterium
AAGATGCATTACAAGACGAAGGCCATCCTACCAAAACTGTCGATGGGATTCCGGCTGCGCTAGTACTTTTACAGCGAGCGAATGTCTTTAGTACAGAAGCTTTTAAAAAGGGCTTGTTCGAAGTACAGGACGCTTCTTCACAACGTGTCGCAGAATTTCTTGATGTTGCACCTGGAATGCGTGTAGTAGACACTTGCGCCGGTGCCGGCGGAAAGACCCTACATTTAGCCAGTTTAATGGAAAATAAGGGGCAGATAATTGCCACAGATATATACGAAAATAAATTAGTAGAGCTCAAACGCAGAGCGCGACGTGGAGGGCTTCACAATATTGAAACTCGCCTTATAGATAACACAAAGGCTGTTAAGAAGTTATATGGAAAAGCCGATCGTGTTTTAATTGATGCACCATGCAGTGGTTTAGGAGTACTTAGACGTAATCCAGATACAAAATGGAAGATTCAACCAGAGTTTTTAGAAAAGGTTAAGCAAACCCAGCAGGAAATTTTACAACAATACTCGCGAATGGTAAACGAAACGGGGAAGCTTGTTTATGCTACTTGCTCAATTTTACCTAGTGAAAATCAAGAACAAATTAAAACGTTTTTAAAGAGTGAAGCAGGAGCGACATTTAAAAAAGCGAAAGACGTAAAGATTAGCCCTTCTACCTCTGGATTTGATGGCTTTTACATTTGTTTATTAGAGAAAAAATAAAGGATTTCACCATTCATCTTTCTACATTTTTTCATTTTTAAATTAGGTGACTAATTCTCCTTAATTCGGGCCAAATATTTTACTTAAATTAGTACCTTTGAGGGCATAATCTGGTACAATCTATGATCCACTTCTTCGGGACTCCCTCAGACCACGTTTTTGCAGTACAAACCACAAACGACCTCACACAAGAAGACACTAAAAAATTAGTTTGGCTTTTTGGAAACCAACCAAAAATAGAAAACGATCAATTAAAAGCTTCCTTTGTTGGGCCTCGTGCTGCTATGGTGAGCCCTTGGAGTACTAATGCGGTAGAGATTACCCAAAACATGGGCGTTGAGGGCATAATTCGCATAGAAGAATACCAAAGCGTAAATCAAAACTTTACAGACTTCGACCCGATGCTCAGCCAGCGTTATGATGCTTTGCATCAGGAGTTATATACTGTAGACATTACACCAGAGCCTATAAAACACATAGACGATATTCAGGCATTTAACCAAGCAGAGGGTCTTGCGTTAAACGCAGAAGAAGTTGCATATTTAGACCGTTTATCACAAAAACTTGAGCGCAAGCTTACCGATAGTGAGGTATTTGGTTTTTCTCAGGTAAACAGTGAGCATTGTAGACACAAGATTTTTAACGGAACTTTTGTAATTGATGGACAAAAAATGCCATCATCACTTTTTGGTCTAATAAAAAAAACGTCCAGAGAACATCCTAACAATATTGTTAGCGCCTATAAAGACAATGTCGCATTTATAACTGGCCCAACCGTAGAACAGTTTGCGCCTAAACAGGCGCATATACCAGACTATTACACAAAAACAGACTATGATTCTGTTATTTCGCTCAAAGCTGAAACACATAATTTCCCGACAACTGTAGAGCCCTTTAACGGAGCTGCAACCGGTAGTGGTGGTGAAATTAGAGATCGCCTTGCTGGCGGAAAAGGTTCTTTGCCTCTTGCAGGAACCGCTGTTTATATGACGTCGTATTCTCGTCTTAACGACAACAGGCCTTGGGAAAAAGACTTCGAAGCAAGAGATTGGTTGTATCAAACTCCCGTAGATATTTTGATAAAAGCATCTAACGGAGCGTCAGATTTTGGAAACAAATTTGGGCAGCCACTTATTGCAGGTTCTGTATTAACATTCGAGCATCAAGAAGATGCCAGAAAGCTAGGATACGATAAGGTTATTATGCTCGCTGGTGGAATTGGCTATGGTAAAAGAGACCAAGCCATTAAAGACACTCCAAAAAAAGGAGACGAAATTGTAATTCTCGGCGGAGAAAATTACCGCATCGGGATGGGTGGTGCCGCAGTTTCTTCTGCCGATACCGGCCAATTTAGCTCAGGAATTGAGCTTAATGCTATCCAACGTTCTAACCCAGAAATGCAAAAGCGGGCGGCCAATGCCATCCGAGGAATGGTAGAAAGCGAAGAAAATACAATTGTATCTATACACGATCACGGTGCAGGTGGCCACTTAAATTGCCTTTCAGAATTAGTAGAAGAAACTGGAGGTCATATTAACCTAGATGCCCTGCCAGTAGGTGACCCTACCCTATCTGCCAAAGAAATTATTGGCAACGAATCTCAAGAAAGAATGGGATTAGTTATTTCTCCAGAGCATAGTGAGCGTCTCGCTCAAATAGCTGCGAGAGAACGATCTCCAATGTATAAAGTGGGTAAAGTTTCTGACGATAATCGATTTTCTTTCGAAAGTAAAAAAACTGGTGCCAAGCCTATGGATTTTGAATTAGAAGATATGTTTGGGAGCTCTCCTAAAACAGTACTTACAGATTCGAATATTGTACGTAAATATGCCGAACCAACCTATAATATTGCGCATTTAGAAAGCTATATCAAACAAGTTTTAAGTCTCGAAGCGGTTGCATGTAAAGATTGGTTAACCAACAAAGTAGACCGCTGTGTTACTGGCCGTGTTGCCAAACAACAATGTGTAGGCCCATTGCAATTGCCATTAAACAATTGTGGTGTAATGGCCTTAGACTATAACGGTACTCATGGAGTTGCAACCTCAATTGGTCATGCGCCTGTGGCAGCTTTATTAGATCCTGCTCAAGGATCTAAACTGGCCATTACAGAAGCTTTGACGAATATTGTTTGGGCTCCTTTACAAGAAGGCTTAAAAAGTGTTTCGCTATCTGCCAACTGGATGTGGCCTTGCAACAACGAAGGGGAAGATGCGCGTTTGTACAAAGCAGTAGAAGCCACCTCTGAGTTTGCTATAGACCTTGGAATAAATATTCCGACAGGAAAAGATTCGCTGTCGATGAAGCAAAAATATAAAAACGATCAAGTAATTTCTCCAGGGACGGTTATTATATCGGCAACTGGGCATTGCGATGCAATCTCTCAAGTTGTTGAACCAGTTTTACAGAAAGATGGAGGTAGCCTTTATTACATAAATGTTTCTCAAAGTGATCTCGCTTTAGGAGGTTCGGCATTTTCGCAAGTGTTAAACGCAATTGGCGGAGATTCTCCAAAGGTTTTAGACGCAGGTTATGTAAGGGATGTATTTAATACGATTCAGACATTAATTAGAGGGAAGCAAATTTTGGCTGGTCATGATGTCGCCTCTGGCGGATTAATTACTAGTTTACTAGAAATGTGTTTTGCCGATATGAATATAGGAGCGAGTTTAAACCTTTCGGCCTTAGGAGAAGATGCCGTTAAAGTATTGTTTAACGAGAATCCTGCTTTAATAATTCAAGCCAATAGCGATTCTGCAGTAGAAGATGCATTTAATTTGAACGGAATAAAGGCAATCAAAATTGGACAAGCCACTTCTGGTGAGCTATTAGATATTACACTTAACGATACTCAGTGGAATTTAAACGTAGCTAACTATCGGGATGCTTGGTACGAAACCTCGTATCTGTTAGATCAAAAACAAAGCGGCAACGAAAAGGCAAAAGAGCGTTTCGAGAATTATAAAAATCAACCCTTAATTTTTAAATTCCCTAAACATTTCACCGGCGCAATTCCAAAAGTTGATAGTAACGCAATTCGCCCTAAAGCAGCTGTTATCAGAGAAAAAGGAAGTAATAGCGAACGCGAAATGGCCAATGCAATGTATATGGCTGGTTTTGATGTTAAAGACGTACACATGACCGATTTAATTTCTGGGCGTGAAACCCTAGAAGATATTCAGTTTATTGCGGCTGTTGGTGGCTTCTCTAATAGTGATGTTCTAGGAAGCGCCAAAGGTTGGGCCGGAGCGTTTATGTATAACGAAAAGGCAAATGCCGCGCTCAAAAACTTCTTTAGCAGACCAGATACCCTTTCGCTAGGTGTTTGTAATGGCTGTCAACTTTTTATAGAGTTAGGGATTATCAACCCAGAGCATCAAGACAAACCTAAGATGCTACATAACGAGACAGGTAAATTTGAATGTAGTTTTACTTCTGTAACTGTACAAGAAAACAATTCTGTAATGCTAAGTACGTTGGCTGGGAGCACACTAGGAATTTGGGCAGCACATGGCGAAGGTAAATTTAGCTTCCCTATGCAAGAAGACGCCTATAATATTGTTGGTAAGTATGGTTATGATCAATTACCCGCAAACCCAAATGGGTCAGACTTTAATACGGCAATGCTCTGTGATACCACTGGGCGTCATCTAGTAATGATGCCTCATTTAGAACGATCTACTTTTCCATGGAATTGGGGTCATTACCCTAAAGACCGAAACGATCAGGTATCGCCATGGATTGAAGGTTTTACCAATGCATACAAATGGATCAAGGCCAGAGATTAACCAATATGCAATACTCATTTTCGAGAGCGGCTATTTAGGCCGCTCTTTTTTTTTAAGTTCCTATGGAATACGTCGCAAATTGCTTATTTTGCATAACAGAAGCAACTTTACGATATGAACGAGATTAAAAGACTATTTGATTTTCCGCACTACCAATTAGAAAAATACAACCTAGATAAGGCCTTAACGACTAAATATGACGGGCAATGGGTTTCTACCTCTTCTCAAGAATATGTAGATAAGGCAAATGCTATAAGCCGTGGTTTATTGCGATTAGGTGTTCAGCCTAACGACAAGGTTGCTATTATCTCTATGAACAACCGTACCGAGTGGAATATCTGCGATATCGGAATTTTACAAACGGGGGCTCAAGATGTACCTATCTATCCTACCATCTCAGAAGAAGATTATGCCTATGTGTTAAATCACAGTGAGGCCTCATATTGCTTTGTTTCTTGTAGTGAAGTGCTAAGAAAAATCAACAAGATAAAAGCCCAAGTACCTAGCTTAAAAGAAGTGTATTCGTTCGACAGCTTAGGTTCTTGTAAAAATTGGAGCGAAGTATTGGAGCTTGGTAAAGACGATAGTAATCAGGCAGAAGTAGAAGCTCGTATGGCCGCTATTGGCGAAAACGACTTGGCTACTTTAATATATACATCTGGCACTACTGGACGCCCTAAAGGGGTGATGCTCACTCATAAAAACATCGTAAGTAACGCCGTTAACAGCGGTACACGCCTACCCTTAGATTTAGGCAACGGAAAAGCTTTGAGCTTTTTGCCTGTGTGTCATATTTATGAGCGTATGATGATGTACTTATATCAATATACGGGCACTTCTATATATTTTGCCGAATCTTTGGAGACGATAAGCGACAACCTTAAAGAAATAAAACCGCAGGTTATGACAGCGGTTCCTAGATTGTTAGAAAAAGTTTATGATAAAATCTATGCCAAAGGGACTGATCTAACAGGCATTAAAAAGAAGTTATTCTTCTGGGCCGTAGAACTTGGCCTTAAATACGAGCCTTATGGGAAAAATGGTTGGCTGTATGAGTTTAAGCTTAAAATTGCTCGCAAACTTATCTTTAGCAAATGGCAAGAAGCTTTAGGTGGTAATTTAGTAGCAATCGCCTCTGGTAGTGCTGCGTTACAACCGCGATTAGCTCGCGTATTTAATGCGGCTAACTGCCCTGTCTTCGAAGGTTACGGGCTTACCGAAACCTCCCCAGTTGTTTCTGTAAATGATATGCGCAATGGTGGTTTCAGAATTGGCACTGTAGGTAAAGTGTTGCCAGATACCGAAGTTAAAATCGCAGAGGATGGTGAGATATTAGTTAAAGGCCCACAGGTTATGATTGGTTATTATAAAGATCAAGAAAAGACCAATGAAGTGCTAAAGAATGGCTTTTTTCATACGGGAGATATCGGCAAAATAGATGATGATGGCTTTCTAAAAATAACCGATCGTAAAAAAGAAATATTTAAAACTTCTGGCGGAAAATATGTAGCGCCACAGGTAATCGAAAATGTAATGAAACAGTCTCGTTTTATCGAACAAATTATGGTAATTGGTGATGGCGAAAAAATGCCCGCAGCCTTTATTCAGCCTAATTTTGAGTTTATTGCGGGCTGGAATGAGCGCAAAGGAAAAAATCTCTCTAGTGATCCAAAAGAACTTATAAAGGACCCTATTCTTATAAAAAGAATGCAAAAAGAAGTAACCAAATTTAACGAGCGCTTTGGTAACTGGGAGAAAATTAAACGCTTCGAAATGACTCCAGATATTTGGAGTATTGATGGTGGCCACCTCACGCCTACCATGAAAATGCGTCGTAAAATAATCAAGGAAAAATACCAGGATCTTTACAATAAAATTTACGGACACAGTTCGTAAGTTTTTAATAAAACACTAGACTGATTATCAAAATAACGTATTAGATATGATGTTGCGACTTACTCCTATTGCCTTACTTTTTATTACGACCCTAGCCTTTGGTCAAAACCGCACTAATCCTAATAAGCAAGATACTGAGCTTGGAAAAGTCTCTTGGTTTCGCAATTTTGATGAAGCCCTCGCGGCCGCAAAATCACAAAATAAAGCTGTTCTTATTCTATTTCAAGAAGTTCCTGGTTGCGCTACTTGTCGTAATTACGGCCATAGTGTTTTGAGTAATCCTCTCATGGCTGAAGCCATCGAAAACGAATTTATTCCG
>QIIH01000365.1 GCA_003229235.1 Flavobacteriales bacterium
CCCACACATGTTGTAATTGAATGCAATGGTGTTGGATATGAAGTACATATTTCTTTGCATACATTTTCCCTTATCCCCGAATCTGAAAAGGTGAAGATTTTTACCTATATGCTTGTGCGCGAAGATTCGCAAACTTTATATGGGTTTTACGAGCCATCGGAGCGTGAAATTTTTAAATTATTAATATCTGTATCGGGAGTTGGGGCCAGTACAGCTAGAACAATGTTGTCCTCTCTCTCACCTGCTCAGGTACAAGATGCGATTGCGTTAAATAATGTAGTGGTTATTCAGTCTGTTAAAGGGATTGGCGCCAAAACGGCGCAACGTGTTATTTTGGATTTAAAGGATAAAATTTTGAAAGTGGTTGCTTTGGGCGATGTTTCGGCAGGTTCAAGCAATACGAATAAAGAAGAAGCGTTATCTGCATTAGAGACCTTAGGATTCTCTAGAAAGCAGACGGCAAAAGTTTGTCAGAAGATAATTGTAGAAGAGCCAAATGCAAGCGTGGAATCGATCATCAAATTAGCACTAAAAAACTTATAACAATTGAACAAGGAACATTACCGTAAGGCAGGCCTTTTTAAGAGCTATATTTTCCTATTAAGTATCATAAGCACTTTGAGCGCAGTTGCTCAAGATACCAACGAAACCGAGACAGACTCAACGAGTACTGGATATGTGATGGGTCGCATGGAGCTTCCAACCCCTAGTGTAGAGGATCGCTATACATACGACCCGATAACAGATCGCTATATTTATACGCAGCGAGTTGGCAGCTTTGATATTACGTATCCCACAATTTTAACTGCGGATGAATATTACGATTTGGTTCTAAAAGAGGCCATGCGGGATTATTTTAAGACCAAAATTGATGCTGCCAACGGCAAAAAGGAAGGATCAGAAGAGGATCAGAAAAATTTACTTCCTAATTTTTATGTGAACTCAAATTTCTTTGAGACCATTTTTGGCGGAGACACCATCGAGGTTATCCCACAAGGTTCTGTAGAAATGGATCTTGGGTTATTGTATACTAAACAAGACAACCCCGCGTTCTCTCCTCGTAATCGTAGCAATACAACATTCGATTTTGACCAACGAATTAGTTTGAGTATGATTGGAAAGGTGGGTAAACGCCTGCAAGTAACTGCTAATTACGATACGGAGTCTACTTTTGATTTTCAAAACCAAATCAAATTAGAATATACTCCAACAGAAGACGATATTGTTAGAAAGATAGAGATTGGTAATGTTAGCATGCCACTCAATACATCACTTATTCAAGGGGCCCAAAGCCTCTTTGGGGTAAAAACAGAATTGCAATTTGGTAAAACGACCATTACAGGAGTATTCTCGGAGCAAAATTCGGAGACTCGAACTGTAGTCGCAGAAGGAGGCGCTACTGTTACCGATTTCGATCTATTTGCGTCAGACTATGACGAGGATCGTCACTTCTTTTTATCGCATTACTTTAGAGATAGATATGATTCAAACTTAGAACAGTATCCTTTTGTCAATACACAGATACAAATAACAAGAGCTGAGGTTTGGATTACTAATCGAACACAAAACACAAACAATGTTCGTAATATCGTTGCCTTGCAAGATATTGGAGAATCAGATCCAACTAATATCGGCTTGCTTACCCCACCTGCTGGTTTTATCAATGCTCCTGCAGGCGCGTTTCCGGATAACAGCAATAACGACTTTAATCCATTCGGGATCGAAGGTCCTGGGCAAACTGTTCTTACAAATGCCATTCGTGATATAGCCAGTGTAGAAAGTGGCTTTGGAGGTGTGTCAGTAAGAGAAGGGATTGATTATGCTAAACAAGAGAATGCACGAAAACTACAACCTAACGAATATCAACTGGACCCAAAATTGGGTTATATCTCGCTTAATCAACGTTTGAGTAATGATGAAGTATTAGCTGTTTCTTTCCAGTATACAATTAATGGGCAAGTGTTTCAAGTTGGAGAGTTTTCGAATGACGGAGTGAATTCTACAGGATCTAATCCGGATGATGATGGCGATGGAATTCCAAACATTGCCGATGTTGATGTAGACGGTGACGGGATTGCCGATAACGGAATTGATTCTGATGGCGATGGAATTAACGACACTACCGATGTAGATAGTACTGGTGGTAACGACGTAAATGGAGATGGAATTGATGATAACTTTGTATTTGCAGAAGGGTCTCCACAAAACTTAGTTGTAAAACTTCTAAAAAGTAATATCACAAATGTAGAACAACCTGTGTGGGATTTGATGATGAAAAACATCTACGCACTTGGAGCATTTCAATTGGAGCGTGAAGACTTTAGGCTTAATATACTATATACAGAAGCATCGCCACTTAACTATATTACTCCTGCGGTAGGAGGCCCTGGTTTTCCGCCAGTTGCCTTGCCAGAAGATGTAGATAATACGGTACTGCTTAAAGTCTTTGAGCTAGACCAATTAAATTTTAACAACGATCCACAAGTTGGAGGGGATGGATTCTTTGATTTTGTTCCAGGTATCACTGTAGATCAGCAGAATGGACGTATAATATTTACCAAAGTAGAACCTTTTGGAGAGTTTTTATTTGAAAAGCTAGGCGTAAATGTCGCTTCTGAAACTTACGATATGCCTGAATCGTATAATGCGAATCAAGATAAATATGTGTTCAGAGAGTTATATACATCTACCAAAACTTTTGCGACGCAGAATGCTAGTGAAAAGAATAAGTTTCAGCTAAAAGGAAGATACAAGTCATCTGCCGCAGATGGAATCCCAATTGGAGGGTTTAACATCCCTCAAGGATCGGTAACAGTAAGTGCTGGTGGCAGATTGTTAGTAGAAGGGGTCGATTATACAGTAAACTATCAATTAGGACGTGTACAGATTTTAGACCAGGCTTTACTTAACTCTAATACTCCTATCGAAATTAGTACCGAAAACAATTCAGTTTTTGGGCAACAAACAAGACGTTTTACTGGATTAAATATAGAGCATAAAGTTAACGACAACTTTATGATTGGGGCTACTTACCTCAATCTGAACGAGCGACCAATTACACAAAAATCCAATTATAGTTACGAACCAATTAACAATACCATTGTTGGCTTTAACACAAATTTTTCTTCAGAGGTCCCGTTCTTAACACGCTTAGTTAACAAACTGCCAAATATTGATACCGATGTGGCATCAAATATATCGTTGCGTGGAGAATTTGCATACCTTTTTGCCGGAGCTCCTAAGGTGAGCGACTTTGACGGTGTTGTCACTACTTATGTAGACGACTTCGAAGGAGCTCAAACTGCCTTGCAGATAAAAGCACCATTGTCTTGGTTCTTATCCAGCACACCGGTTGGATTTGGTGGAGAATTGCCTAATGGAGACCTCGCATATAACTACAACCGTGCACGTTTGGCGTGGTATTCTATCGATCCAATTTTTTACAGCAGACAGCGACCAGATGGAATCACCGACGATGACCTCTCGACATTTGCGACAAGACGCCTTTTTATAGACGAAATTTTTCCAGAGGTAGACATCGTTCAGGGTCAAACACAGGCGTTATTTTCTTTAGACTTGGCATACTTTCCATCAGAGCGTGGGCCATATAACTTTACTCCAGAAGCTGCAGGAGGTAATACGTTGCCAAATCCAAGGGATCGTTTTGCCGGAATTACTCGCCAGTTAACAAGTACAGATTTTGAACGCACAAATGTTGAATATATTCAATTTTGGTTGATGGATCCTTATGTTCACGACCCGAGCTTAAACGATCGTGGTAAAGTGAGCTTCAACCTTGGAAACATATCAGAAGATGTTCTGAAAGATGGTCGCAAGCAATACGAAAATGGATTGCCTGCCGACGGTAGTGTTACAAATACAATTCCAACGGTTTATGGTAAAGTACCATCACAGCAATCTCTAATTTATACATTTGATACAGAAGGAGATCAACGACTCAATCAGGATATTGGTTACGATGGTATTAATGACCTTGACGAAGCGATTATCCATCCCGCCTTTGCTGGCCTAACAGATCCTGCTGGGGATAATTACGAATATTTTGTACAGGCAGAAGGTGGTATTGTGGAGCGTTATAAAAGGTATAACGGCGTGGAGAACAACTCTCCTGTCGAAGTGACCAATACAGATCGCGGTTCTACAACCTTGCCAGATGTGGAGGACATAAACCGGGATAATACGATGAATACGGTTGATAGTTATTTTGAGTACGAAGTGCCTATTTATCCAGGTATGAGTGTAGAAAATAATACAAGTGCTAATGGTGGTTCTCAGGACTATATTACCGACATAAAAGAACTTGTAGTAACCTTAGAAAACAATGAAGAACTTCCAGTGCGTTGGATTCAGTTTAAAATTCCAGTTAGTGAGCCCGATCAAGCAATAAACGGTATCTCAGATTTTAGATCGATTCGATTTATGCGAATGTATATGTCAGAATTTGAACAAAACACTGTATTGCGTTTTGGAACCTTAGAGCTTGTTAGAGGAGATTATCGTCGTTATACACAGACCTTAGATGCATCAGGCGAAGATCCATCACTTGACGACACACTATTTGAAACAGAGGCCGTTAGTATTGAGCAAAACGAGAATCGAGTTCCAATACCGTATGTTTTACCACCTGGAGTGCAAAGGGAAGAGCTTGTAAATCAGAACACAAATGTGCGTCAAAACGAACAATCATTATCACTGCGTGTCTGCGGATTAGAGCCAGACGATGCCCGCGGTGTCTTTAAGAATTTTAATATAGACATGCGTCAATATAAGAACTTAGAGATGTTTATACATGCCGAGTCACTTACTACAGAAGCTCCTTTAAATGATGGAGAGATGGTTGCTTTTATAAGAATGGGTAATGACCTTTCTCAAAATTATTATCAAATCGAAATTCCGCTTAACCCAACATCTTTCGGAACATCAAGTGCAGAAGCAATTTGGCCTATAGAAAACCGAATAAATTTACCTTTATCGCTTCTTCAAGAAGTTAAGACAAGAGTATTAGGAGATCCTGGTTTTGATCCTACCCAAGAAGTGTTTTTTGATCAAGCAGACTTAGGTGGAGATGGAGGTTCTGGCCCAGAAAATGATATGCGTATTGGAATAAAAGGTAATCCAAGTTTTGGATCGATCAGAACATTAATGCTTGGGCTTAAAAACCGATCAAGCAACGACATATGTGGAGAGGTTTGGTTTAACGAATTACGTCTATCCGATCTTGAAAATTCAGGAGGATGGGCTGCTGTTGCCAGTATGGATGCTAATATAGCAGACTTCGCAACGATAAGTGCTACAGGAACACAAAGTACCATTGGATTTGGTTCGTTAGAACAAGGGCCTTTAGAGCGTAGTTTAGAAGACGTTCAACAATATGATTTAGTTACTAATATAAATCTAGGGCAGTTACTGCCTTCTCAATGGGCAATTCAATTACCATTCAACTACGGTCGCTCTGAGCAATTAATTACTCCTAAGTACGATCCCGAATTTTTGGATATAGAGCTTGACACTCGCATAGATAATACTGAGGATAGTGACGCGCGTGAGGCTGTTAAGCAACAATCTACCGATTATACAAAGCGGGAGAGCATCAATTTTATTGGAGTGCGAAAGGATAGAACTTCAGACAAAACTCCAATGCCTTACGATGTAGAGAACTTAACCTTCTCTTATAGTTACAACGAAGAAAACCACAGAGACTTTGAGGTACAGGAGGCTTTGAGCCAAACTGTTCGCGTGGGAGGAACCTATAACTTTAATTTTCCTCAAAAATCGTATGAGCCATTTAAAAAGAGCGATTCACTATTTAATGGGAAATATTGGAGATTTTTAAAAGAGTTTAATGTAAATTATTTACCTACGTCCTTGTCCGTAAATTCTAATTTTACTAGACAATACAACGAGCAAAAGTTTAGAGAGATTAACTTATTGCCTGGAAACATTGGCTTACCCACTTTGTTCCAGCGCAACTATTTGTTCGATTTCGGATATGTAATTAATTACAACCTAACTAAGTCACTCAGATTTAATTTTAATTCGTCAAGAAATCATGTCGTAAATAATTATATAGATAGTGCTGGCCTGGTTGATGATACTATAGGGCTTTGGGATGATTTCTTTGATATAGGAGACCCTAACAGGCATTTCCAGTCGTTGCAGCTAAATTATGATTTACCATTTAATAAATTTCCTTTCCTCGAATTTATTAGAGCGACATATTCTTATACAGGAGATTTTCAATGGCAGGACGGAAGTGATTTGTTCAATAATATTACTATTACGACATCAGACGGTGTTACCGATACTTATAATCTTGGGAATTCGATTCAAAATGCAAGTACTCACAGGATCAATTCTACTTTGGACATGACTAATTTATATCGTTATTTAGGTCTTAAGAAAAAAGAAGGTCAAAAGACTTCAGCGGGTGCTGGTAGTGGAGGTCAAAGTTCTAGTTTTGGTAGCACCTTAACAGACAGTAATGATGATTCTAATGTGGCGGGAGGCCCTCCGGGAGCAAATAGTGACGGCAGTACAGGTTCTGGCTTGTCTGGTGGCGATAAGGCTGTAAATACACTTATAAACATAGTAACTGGATTGAAGCGAATTCAACTTAATTTTCAAGAAAATAGAGGTACCTTTTTGCCAGGATATCTAAATTCTATTGGGTTTATTG
>QIIH01000145.1 GCA_003229235.1 Flavobacteriales bacterium
TGCATTCATTGTAGAATCTCCTACCACGATTTCGGCAATTTTGTCCGATAACTCCTGATCTGTAAAAGGAGCGTAAAGTTCTTTTACGTAGTTAACCACTTCTGAGTCTTTAAGGGTCAACTGCTTTTTACATTTATGGTAAATATCTTCTACTATGGTATCGTTGCCTCTATCTTTATGTAAAGCCAAAGCCGCCTGGAAGGCAACTAAGCCTTCTAACCGCGCCATATCGATGCCATAGCAATCTGGATAACGTATCTGAGGTGCAGACGATACAATAACAATCTGCTTTGGGTTTAAGCGGTCAAGCATTTTAAGGATGCTTTTCTTTAAAGTAGTACCACGTACAATACTGTCGTCTATAATAACTAGATTGTCTTCTGGTTTTACAACCCCATACGTCACATCATAAACATGGGCAACTAAATCGTCACGAGAACTGTCTTCTGTAATAAAGGTACGTAGCTTTACGTCTTTAATGGCAATTTTTTCTATCCGGATTTTATGCTGCTGAATCTCTAACAATCGCTCTGAGGTGAGCGAGCCTTCTTCTGCGAGGATGGCTTCGTTTTTTTGTTTGTTTAGCTCGTCTTGAGCGGCTTCTACCAACCCATAAAAGGATGTTTCTGCTGTGTTGGGGATAAAAGAAAAAACGGTATTAACCGTATCATGGTCTATTACTTTAAGCACTTCTGGCATTAAGAGTTTGCCCAATTTTTTACGCTCTTTATAAATCTCTGCATCACTACCACGCGAGAAATATATACGCTCAAAAGAACAAGATTTGCGTTCTAATGGTGCTATAATTTGCTCTGTTCTGGTTTCTCCCGATTTTTTAATAATAATTGCCTTCCCTGGATCTAATTCTTGTACCGATTCAAACGGAACATTAAACACCGTCTGTATTGCAGGACGCTCTGAGGCGATTACAACTACCTCGTCGTCCTGATAATAATAAGCTGGCCTAATCCCTGCAGGATCGCGTAAAACGAAAGCATCTCCATGGCCCAACATTCCTGCCATAGCATAACCGCCATCCCAGTCACGTGAAGCTTTTCTGAGCACTTTTGCAACGTTAAGATTATCTACAATATAAGGCGAAGCTTCTTCTTTATTTAAGCCTTGAGCTTTGGCTTTTTTGTATAGTTTGCGTACTGCGTCGTCTAAAAAGTGACCAATTTTTTCCATCACCGTAATGGTGTCGGCCTTTTCTTTTGGATGCATTCCAAGGGTGATCAAATTCTGAAAAAGCTCGTGAGTGTTGGTCATATTAAAGTTACCCGCAATAATCAGATTACGATGCATCCAGTTGTTTTGACGCAAAAACGGATGCACATTCTCAACACTATTTTTACCAAAAGTACCATAGCGTACATGTCCTAATAAAAGCTCTCCTATGTATGGTATATTGTCTTTTTGTGCCTGTACATCGTCTGCATATTCGGGGTGATCTTCTAGCTCTTGATTGATGCGCTCGTTTATTTGCGAAAAGATATCTTGAATAGGCTGCGACGCATGCGACCTAACACGACTAATATATCGCTGTCCGGGTTTTACGTCTAATTTAATGCTTGCAAATCCAGCACCGTCTTGCCCACGATTGTGCTGCTTTTCCATCATGAGGTACATTTTGTTTACCCCATAAAATGCACTGCCATATTTATTTTTGTAATAATCTAATGGCTTAAGCAATCTAACTAATGCAATTCCACATTCGTGTTTTAACGCGTCACTCATGGCTTTTTATGTACTATTTGTTTAATAAAAAAACGCTCAGTTTATCCGAGCGTTTGTTTTTATATTTTAAAGTGTGTTAGTTTCTTAAATTGTTCTAAGCGTTGCTTAATTTCTTCCTTTGGTAAATCCTGCATGCGCTCAGTTCCAAATTTCTCTACACAAAACGATGCCAAACAGGAACCATAAATAACGGCCTGCTTCATCACATCAAAATTAATTTCTTGAGCTTGCGCCAAATAACCTGCGAAGCCTCCTGCAAAAGTATCGCCTGCCCCTGTAGGATCAAAAACTTCTTCTAATGGCAGGGCAGGAGCAAAAAAGATTTCTTCATTATTAAAAAGCAAAGCACCGTGTTCTCCTTTTTTTATGACCACATACTTAGGGCCCATAGCACGAATCTTTCTTGCAGCGACCACAAGAGAATACTCCCCCGTAAGTTGTCTTGCCTCTTCGTCATTAATGGTAATCACATCAATTTCTTTAATAACGGTCATCAAATCGTCCAATGCGCTATCCATCCAAAAATTCATGGTGTCTAAAATCACTAAATCTGGACGAGTACTCATTTGCTGGATCACACTTAACTGCACCATTGGATGTAAATTGCCGAGCATTACAATTTTTGCATCGCGATATTCCTGCGGAACAACGGGATTAAAATCGGCCAAGGTGTTTAATTCGGTCACAAGGGTGTCGCGGGAGTTCATATCTAAATGATATTTACCACTCCAAAAAAATGTTTTACCGTCAGGAACGATTTCTACTCCGTCGAGATTTAGGTTTTTAGATCGTAAAAGATTTAAATAAGATTCTGGGAAGTCGCCTCCAACTATAGACACAAGGGCCGCGTCTGTATTAAATTGTGAGGCAGCCAGGCCAATAAAAGTAGCTGCGCCACCAAGAATTTTATCGGTTTTCCCGAAGGGAGTTTCGATAGCGTCGAATGCGATAGTTCCAACAATTACCAATTTACTCATAAAATAGCCTTATTTGAAGTTGCAAATTTAGTCAATTTTATTCTAAAAAAAGACTATATACAATCACGAATCAAATCTGGTTAATTGAATATTTTATATGACTTAAGACCTTAATTCTCTTAATTATTAACGCCCTTAATCGAATATATATCCTAAATATCGATTAAAACAGGTATAACACCCATAATCCTTTACAATTATTTACTTTTACAACTTAATTTACAACTTAATTTACAACTTAATTTACAACGCTATGAAAAATATATTAGTTTTGGGATTTGTGCTGTTTTTTACAGCCTCGATGATGAGTCAAGTGGGAATAGGCACACTTACGCCTACCGCCGAATTAGAAATTAATACTACTAACACAGGTATTCCGGCCTTAGAATTAACACCACAAACAAACCCTACAGGGAATATTACTGGACAATTGGCTGTTATTGGAGACCTTTTATATATGTACGATAGTGTACGAGTAAAGTGGTTGTCTGTAGATTCTACCCCGCTTCAGTTTGGTCAGAATGGAAACCAAGATAATACTAGAATTTCTTTTGGAGGGAACTTAAGAAACAACAATAGTGGTGCACCAATGGCATTTGATGGCACTATTATCGCGATTGCAATTACTTCTAACGGAACGTTAAACAAGGCAATAAACCTAAGAATTAACGGAACCAATGTTGCAGACTCTATAGACCCAACATTAGATGGACAAATTGTGTTAGCAAGTGGATCATTTAGTAGCACCACTTACAATTTAGATTTTAATGCTGGAGATTATTTGTCTATGCATATCTCTAGTGCCGACGGATTAGGGGACATCAACGCTCCTTCAGCAATTATTTGGATAAAGGAGCGCAAGTAATCATTATTTTCTGCCAAAATCGGCAGGGATTTCTCCCCATGCTTTGGTTTCCCATTTAACAACTTTTGTCGCATAACGATTGTTGTTAAGCCAGTCTTCTGCACGTCTTATCAATACAAATAATTCGGCATTGGCAGATGTCTTTTTTAATTTAGAATTGCACTTTTTGCGTACTACCCAACCCATTGCGGTACGAGAATCTGTATATAAAATACGATCGCTTTTGTGTTTTTTTAAATAAGCTAATCCGTGTACAAGAGCCAAAAACTCACCTACATTATTGGTGCCTTGTTTAAAAGTGCCTTGTTTAAAGAGTTCTTTGCGGGTTTGAGTATCCACTCCTCGATATTCCATCAAACCTGGATTGCCGCTCGAGGCTGCGTCTACTGCAATAGAATAAAGATTTGGTTGGCCATAAGCAGCTTTTTCCTTAGCGCTTAGCCCAGATTTCTTTTTAGCCCCTATCCCTTTATAATCTGCATATTCTTTATTGTATGCTACGACAGCTTCTTCTCGAGTCTCAAAAGATTTGTATTGCGCCCCTGCAACTCCTTTTATTACTTTTTGACAAGCAACCCAAGAATTGTAGATTCCTGTCTCTAATCCGTGCCATACGACATAATATTTTTGCTTCTTTTTTGCCATTACTACTATAAAAGTAAGGATTCGATTGTAGAGGGAAAGTGCATTTGTTCTAACATATAAATTTTTTGAGCTACATCTTGAGCTGTGTCACTCGCCGATAAGCGAACCTTCGCTTGAAAAATAATTCCGCCGTCGTCATAATGTTCGTTAACATAATGAATGGTAATTCCCGAATATGATTCATTATTTGCTACTACAGCTTGGTGAACATTCATTCCATACATGCCTTTTCCTCCATAATCTGGCAAAAGCGCAGGATGAATATTAATTATCTTATTTGGATAGACTTGAATGAGATAATCAGGAAATTTTAATAAGAAACCAGCCAGAACGATAAGATCTGGAGTCAATTGTTTAAGGTGTTGTCCCATTTTTTTAGGCTCATTTAAAAATTCCTTGTCAAAGACAAATCCAGGAATGTCAAGAGCTTTGCACCTATCTAACACTTTGGCTTCCTTCTTGTTAGTGAGCACTTGAACCACTGTGGCCTGACCAGACGTCTTAAAATATTCGATTATGTTTTTGGCATTGGTACCACTACCGGAAGCAAAGATCACAATACGCTTGGCCATGAGCTAAAAATTGGGGGTTTCTCGAACTAATTATTAGTATATTTAACAAAAGTAAGGCAAATGGTATTACTTAGACCAAAAATTCTTTACATTGAAACCACATTTTACTTTTAAATAGGTGTTTTAAAGTAAAATATTTTATTTTTGCCACTTAATTAAAACTTAAAAAATAAACATTATGTCAGACATTGCATCAAGAGTTAAGGCGATTATCGTTGACAAACTAGGAGTAGACGAGAACGAAGTTGTTACAGAAGCGAGCTTCACTAACGACCTAGGAGCCGACTCATTGGATACTGTTGAACTAATTATGGAGTTCGAGAAAGAATTTGATATTCAAATTCCAGATGATCAAGCTGAAAATATTGCTACAGTTGGCCAAGCCGTTTCATATATTGAAGAGGCAAAATAATATCCTTTCCACATGGAATTAAAGCGAGTAGTTGTAACAGGTATGGGCGCACTCACTCCTATTGGTAAAAACATTCCCGAATATTGGGAGAGTTTATGTCAAGGGAAAAGTGGATGTGCACCAATCACCTATTTTGATACCGAAAAGTTCAAAACAAAATTCGCTTGTGAGTTAAAGGATTACAACCCTTTAGATCATTTTGATAGGAAAGAAGCCAGAAGATTAGACCGATTTGCCCAGTATGCTTTAGTCTCGTCAGACGAGGCCATTGCAGACGCCAACATAAACTTAGACAAAGTTGACAAGTTTAGGGTTGGAGTGATTTGGGGTGCCGGTATTGGTGGGCTCCAGACCTTTCAAGATGCAGTAATGGGTTATGCAGAAGGGGATGGAACACCACGTTTCAACCCCTTCTTTATTCCTAAAATGATTGCAGATATTGCCCCAGCTAACATCTCGATCAAGCACGGTTTTATGGGGCCTAACTATACGACGGTTTCTGCCTGTGCGTCAAGTGCAAATGCCTTGATTGATGCCTTAAACTACATTCGTTTAGGGACTTGCGATATTATAGTTTCTGGCGGAAGTGAAGCTGCAGTGACTATCGCAGGAATGGGTGGTTTTAATGCAATGCACGCACTTTCTACTCGAAATGAGAGCCCAGAAACGGCCTCTAGACCTTTTGACGTTACCCGAGATGGGTTTGTACTGGGAGAGGGAGCCGGTGCTTTAATTTTAGAAGAATACGAACACGCAAAAGCACGTGGCGCAAAAATATATGCCGAAGTTGTTGGTGGAGGAATGTCGAGTGATGCATATCATATGACCGCTCCACATCCAGAAGGTATTGGTGTCGAACGTGTAATGCACAACTGCCTAAACGATGCAGGTTTGGATCCTTCTCAAGTAGATACGATTAATACTCACGGGACATCTACTCCTCTTGGAGACGTGGCCGAACTTAAGGCGATCTCGAAAGTATTTGGTGCGCATTCTAAAAGCATAAATATAAATTCGACCAAGTCTATGACAGGTCATTTGTTAGGTGCGGCTGGTGCTATCGAAGCCATTGCCTCTATACTTGCCATGCAACATGGATTGGTTCCTCCTACAATTAACCACACAACAGTAGACGATAATATAGACCCTTCGTTAAACCTAACTCTAAACAAGGCGCAAAAACGTGAAGTTAATGTCGCTATGAGTAATACGTTCGGTTTTGGAGGTCACAATGCTTGTTTATTGTTTAAAAAATTGGACGTTTAAAGAAAATGAGTTCAATGAAAAACATATTTAACTCCCGTGCTGAAAAGGACGGGAGTTTTTTTGTCTCTATTAAGAGAATATTATCCTTTAAGCCTAAAGATATCACTTTGTACGAGGAGGCCTTTACACATCGTTCGATGAACGAAAAGGGCAAAGACGGAATTAAACAAAATTACGAACGCCTCGAATTTTTAGGAGACGCTATGTTGGGTTCGGTCAT
>QIIH01000367.1 GCA_003229235.1 Flavobacteriales bacterium
CTCAGTTTATTGGGAGCAAGTGTATCGGCAGGAGGTATTTCTAAAGATGGCCGCCTTAGCGGAATTGTAGGACTACGCTATAGAGACAATAGTTTGTTTGTAAACTCTAAACAAACAGAAACCAATTTTAGGCCAGTATTTGCTGATGCGCAGGCATATTTAACGTATAAGTTTAACAACAAGTTTGAAATTGGAGTTTTAGGGAATGTGGCAATTAACGAATACAGTTTCGAGCCACTTGTTAGACAGACCAATTTTGGTACGCTAGCAGATCCTGTTGCGCTTGTAATTCGTTACGAAGGGCAAGAAAAAGACAGGTACGACACCTATTTTGGGGCATTAAAAGCCACCTATGTCCTTTCTCCCAACTACACGGCTAAGTTTATTGGTTCTATATATCAAACACAAGAGCAGGAGTATTTCGACATCCTAGCAAACTACGCCTTAGGGCAAGTAAATAATAACCTAGGAAGCGAAGACTTAGGTGAAGTCGAATTTACCGAAGGCCTGGGGTCGCAACTTACACATGCACGAAACGACTTAGATGCCTTGATAGTTAATCTAGAGCATAAAGGAAATATTTCGCTTAACGAAAACAAGTTCGAATACGGCCTTAAGTTTACGCGTGAAGACATTCGTGATCAAGTAGAAGAATACGAAATAATAGACTCAGCGGGATTCTCAATTAGACCGCCTATCAACGACTTTGCAAACAACCAGCCTTACGAACCTTTTGCAAGCCCGCTAGTACCCTTTAACGAGATTAGAGCTCGAAACAATGTTCAAATCAATCGTTTTTCGGGTTACGGACAATGGAGCAGACGTACTACTTTAGGAAAAAATGATCTGTGGCTAAATGCTGGGGTTCGTTTTCATAACTGGACGGTAATGGGCGACAATATTACAAGTAATACTCAAACAGTAGTGAGCCCTAGAGCTCAAGTGAGTTTAAAGCCAGCTTGGGATATGGACATGCTCTTTAGGCTTTCTGGAGGTTTTTATCATCAACCCCCCTTTTATAGAGAACTCAGGGATTCTACAGGAACGGTTAGGCCAGAAGTAAAAGCTCAGCAAAGTGTGCATATTGTTTTAGGGAACGATTATAGCTTTAAACTTTGGGGCGATAACGACTTTACGTTAAATTCTGAAATCTATTATAAAAATTTAACCGATGTTAACCCATATACTCTAGAAAACGTAAGAATTCGCTATAGAGCACGTAACAATGCTATTGCCTATGCCTATGGAATAGATCTTCGTTTGGCAGGTGAGTTTGTGCCAGGAACACAGAGTTGGGTGAGTTTTGGTTATTTAAAAACCGAAGAAAACATAGACGGTCGCGGCTATATCTCTAGACCAACAGATCAACGTTTAAAGTTTGCAGTGCTATTTCAGGACTATGTGCCTGTTATTCCAAATTTAAAGATGTACTTAAATTTAGTTTATAATACAGGGCTTCCTGGCGGATCACCAAGTTATGCAGATCCGTATGACTTTCAGACGAGATTACGCGATTATAAGCGAGCCGATGTAGGTATTAACTATGTGCTTGTCGATGTCGAAAACCCTGAGGAAAGTGGCTTTTTATCTACGTTTAAAGAACTAACGCTAGGCGTCGAAATTTTTAACATCTTTGATGTGCAAAATTCGATCACCAATACATTTGTAAGAGATGTAAACAGTAAAGTACAATATGCTGTTCCTAACTTTTTATCGCCTCGCGTGTTTAATGTTAGGGTAACGATGAAGTTCTAGATTACTTAGGAATTAACAAAATCGGCTAAGACACTCACCACATAATCAAGTTCTTCTTTGGTGTTAAAAGACGAAAACGAAAAACGCAGGGACGGTTTTTTAAGGTCTTCTTCGCTTAATAATGCGCTGAGTACATGAGAGCCTTTATCACTTCCGCTCTGGCAGGCACTTCCCTTAGAGCAAGCAACCCCCATCAAATCCATCTGAAATTGTAACATAAGCGCCTTTTCTGGCGGAATCGGCAAACAAACATTTACCAATGTATAAGTGCTGTTTTCATGATTCTCGCAAGAGCCATTAAAGCTGATGCCCTCAATATTATCTTTAAGCCCTTCGATAAAGTGCTTTTTTATACTGAGTATGTATGCCTGTTCCTCTTCTAAGTTTTCGTACGAAATACGCAAAGCCTCGGCCATGCCTACTATATTATGTGTAGATTCTGTTCCCGCTCTCATGCCTCTTTCTTGAGAACCTCCAAAAATAAGAGACTTTAAGCCCGTGTTTTTGCGAATAAATGCAAATCCAGCGCCTTTAGGGCCATGAAATTTATGAGCAGCTACCGCTGCAAAATCTACTAATGTTGTAGATAAATCTACATCGTAATGCCCAATAGACTGAACTGTATCCGAATGAAACAAGGCATCGTGCTCTTTGCACATATTCGCTACACGATCGATATCTAATACGGTACCAATTTCGTTGTTTACATGCATTAAACTCACTAATGTTTTGTGCTGCTTATCACTAAGCAATTGCTCAAGATGGGCGTAATCTATATTGCTACAAGATTTAATAGCGACTTGGTCTATCTTAACACCCCGATCTGTTGCGAGTTCTTCTAAAGTATGCAGCACAGCATGGTGTTCTATAGCCGAAGATATAATCCGAGTTACCCCCAAATCTCTAACGCAACTATTAATAACAAGATTGTCTGCCTCGGTGCCGCCAGAAGTAAAAACAATCTCGCCTGGAGCCACGTTTAATTGTGCTGCTATAGCCTTTCTACTACTTTCAAGTAAAGATTTAGCCGACCTTCCGTAATTATGTGTAGATGAGGGATTTCCAAATTCATTCGTTAGCACATCCGTCATAACTTTAATTACCTCTGGACGAACTTGAGTAGTGGCCGCGCTATCTAAATAAATCTTTCTCATTTGATCAAATTTATAATAAAAAAAACCGTTGTTTTACGTACTCCAAACAACTGAAGTGTTAAATCCAAGCCAAACTTGAAGAGGTAAAAATAGCACATTAAAAATTATTTTAACTTGGAGCAGTTTTAAATTTTTTAATCACCTATTTTTGTTGGCCTAAAGACCTTTATGAAAAAGTTAGCTTTTCTTTTTTTATGCGCAATCTCGTTCATTTCTTGTGACGATGGCGATATTATCGTGACCACTTTCGATTTTGATGCAATTTTACTTGAAAATTGCGGCGATGTTGGCGACTATGTATTTTATAAAATCAACAACGAAAACCTGGAGGCTATTTCACTCACTTTAAGCACCACAGACGAAATTTATTTAACAACAGCAGATAGGACATATGCCTTAGATGGGAGCTCTAACTTTGTTAACTATCGTAATTTTTCGGCAGACGTAGACGACAATTACTTTTGTAGTAATGTACCACCCTCTGAGCCACAAATTACATCAGATTTTATTGGTAGTTCGGGAGAAGCTTTTCTCGAAGTTGTCGCTGTTTTAGACGACGAAGACGGTGTTATTGAAGTTTTAGACGACGAAATTGACACCGACGGCGATGGATTTCCTGATTATCTAGATTTTGACGATGATGGCGACAATGTCCCTACGAGCCAAGAGTTAGATACAGAAAATGCCGATGGCGACGACGACCCTTTAACCAATCCAAAAGACACAGACGGCGATGGGATTCCTAATTATCTAGACAACGACGACGATGGGGATGGAGTTCTCACTATAAACGAAGACACTAATGCCGATTTAAACCCCGCCAACGATGTTACACATCCTTTGCAAGGGCCAGACTACTTAAACGCTAAAGTTGCTGTCGAGACTATTATAACAGAATATCGACCACACTCTTATTCGTTAACATCTTCTGTTAATGTTACGCTCAACGATTTAGTATTGGTGAGTATTTCTGAAGAGATTATTCAAGAAACAATGGTTTTAGGCTTAATTGAGAACGCCTTTTCTGCAATTGCTACCTTTACTCCTGAGTTTATTGAAGACTAGCTTTTTGAGAAATAAAAATTTGGGTTGCACCTTGCCCATAGATTCTGAAGTCTGCAGGGGTTACAGAAATACCACTATAGCGGCGATAAAGATATTCTAGTTCTGCTTTTAGCACCCCTTCACCTACTCCATGAATTAGCACTATTTTGGGTATTTTATTCTTAATGGCAAATTCTAAATGGCGTTTGGCAGTTTCTAGTTGCAGCTCCATAATTTCGAAAGTTTGCATCCGCTTATGGTTTTTTGCAAGTTTTTCGATATGCAAATCGAAAGAAACCGCGGCTTGCAACTTTTCCTTTTTTCTTGGGATTGGTTGTCTAGATTTATGCAGCTCTTGCTCCAATTTATAATCGAGCTGTTTTTGAATCCCTCCTACAGAGCTAAAGCGTAAATTTTTATCAATTTTTACGACTTCTTTTGGAGAAAATTGCATTGTAAAACCGTCTTCTGTTTCTACAGATAACTCGTTGACTGTTACAGATATAACAACACCGCTTAGGTTCTCATCTATGACCGCAACGTGGTCTCCAGCTTTAAAAGTATCCATTATTAGTAGTTACATAAAAATAAAAGTGAATTACACAGGAGAAATCGGCTACTCATCGAAAATAGTAGCCTAAAACCTGCAGTTTTTCCTACTTTTACTCTGTTCAAAGGTACATCAAATTATTTTTGTACATATAAGATAACCTCATGAAGAAACTACTACTCTTTACCTGCCTGCTGTGTTTTTCGACCACAGTCTTTTCGCAATTATCAGTGAGACCTAATCCTTCTACCTTAGAAGATTCGTATGTATACGTAATGGACGACGTTTTATATGTTACTGGAAATATCGATCTAAGTATTAATCCAACTGCGGCTACAGAGGCTAGCATTTATCTTAGAGGTGATGCACAATTAATTCAAGGTACCACTGGAAACTCTACCAATACAGGTACAGGACACCTTTCGGTTTATCAGCAGGGCTTTGCCGATCGCTACGAATACAATTATTGGACGTCTCCAGTTGGCAACGCATCTGTCGCTGTAGGCAATGAAGATTTTGGCATTACAAAACTATACGACGTTGTAGATAACACTAACAGTGTGCCAGCTTTAAATACGGCAGGATACGACGGGACTTCTTCTCCTTTAATGATTTCGAATCGTTGGATTTGGAAGTTTATTGCAGGAACCGTTTATAGCGAGTGGATTTTTGTTGGAAATAGCCAAACAGTAGGCGCTGGACAAGGCTTTACCATGAAGGGGGTCGACCTAGGTGCAGACGAAGCAAGTACCCCAAAACAAGAATACGATTTTAGAGGTAAACCAAACGATGGTAACATTTCTAATGCTGTTATAGATAACGAATTCACCTTAATTGGCAACCCTTATCCCTCTGCAGTAGATTTAGAAGCGTTCTTCCTTGACACTGACAATAACACTGTGGAGGCGTCAGCTTTTTTCTGGGAACAAGATCATACTGTTAATTCACATTATTTAGAAGCTTATGAAGGCGGTTATGCTCAGTGGATACCTGATGGATCTGCGAATGGGCTTTATCTTCCTGCATTCTTCTTAAATTATTCTGGAGATGGAACCGACGGACCTCCAACAGGTGCGAGTGGAACACCACTTATTGAGCGTCGCTATTCGCCAATTGGACAAGGCTTTATGGTACGAGGAGCTATAGATGGCAGTGTGACCATGAAAAACTCCTATCGAGTAGATGTTAAAGAAGGTGCTGCAAATTTTTCTGAATTTAAATCGGCGCCATTTATTACAGAAAATATTGATGAATCAGATCCAGAAGTAATTGAGCGTCGTAAAGAGCGTCCTGCGATTCGTATTAATGTATTTATCAACGACTTGGCTGCTTCTCAAGTTGTGCTTTCGTTTTACGATAAGGCAACTTTTGGATTAGATCGTGGTATGGACGGTATAAGCTCAAGAAGTAACGCAACCGATATGTTTTGGTCTATTCCTGGAGATACCGAAGATAACAGATATGTAATACAAACGGTTCCTTTTGATAAAGAAGCTATGATTCCCATCTCTTTTACTACAGAAACCAACTCAGATTTTAGATTGTATGTTCAAGATAGAGAGAACTTTACTAGTAAAGTATATTTATATGATTCACAAGAAAGTACCTATCAACTAATCACTAAAGATGAGTATACAATTCAGTCGTTAGATGCTGGCACCTATAAGGATCGTTTCTTTTTGACATTCCAAAAAACTGACAATCCTGCAACTACAGCAAGTGCAAAGTTAGAAAGTCTTGTTACTGTTTTTCAAAACAATCCTGCAAAGCTGGTCGAAATTCATAACCCAGAGGGGATAGATATTGCTCAGGCTACCTTAGTTGATATGACTGGAAAAATTTTGTGGTCTAGAACAGATGTCGGTACCCAACGCCTTTATAGCTATCCTACTGGTTTATTAAGTGACGGTATTTATTTGTTACAATTAAAGGCTAGAGATAATTCTGTTACGGTAGAAAAACTTCAAGTCTTTAATAAATAGGATTTAATGTATGTTGCATTAAACTTTTTGTAAGGGCACTACTTATGCCGTATTCCAATTTGTATGTGCATTATTTTTATTAAATTGAAGGCTGAATAATTCATTTTTAAATAATCTAACCAAACAAACACACTTTTATGGAAGCACAACCCATCCAAATGGAGAACAACCAACCAAAACCTAAAAATTATTTAGTAGAGTCAAT
>QIIH01000416.1 GCA_003229235.1 Flavobacteriales bacterium
CTGGATACAGTTTAGGAGATCAGGTATTGATTGCTTTAGACTGTGCCGCCGCCGAATTTTATGTAAACGGCAAGTACGACTACACCAAATTTGAAGGTGATACGGGTAAAGTAAGAAGTTCTAAAGAACAAGCAGAATACTTGGCAAGTTTGAGTGAAAAGTATCCAATTATCTCTATTGAAGATGGAATGGACGAAAACGATTGGGAAGGATGGAAGCATCTTACCGATTTAATAGGTGATAAAGTACAATTGGTAGGAGACGATCTTTTTGTAACAAATGTAGATCGCCTCTCTCGAGGAATTAACGAAGGTATTGCCAACTCTATTTTGATTAAAGTAAATCAGATTGGTACATTAACCGAAACCATAGCCGCAGTTTCTATGGCACAGAATGCAGGATTTACAGCAGTTATGTCTCATCGTTCTGGCGAAACAGAAGACAACACAATTGCAGATCTGGCTGTAGCACTTAATACTGGACAAATTAAAACAGGTTCGGCATCGCGAAGCGATCGTATGGCTAAATACAACCAGTTGCTTCGAATCGAAGAACAATTAGGGAGTGTTGGTTATTACCCAGGCCGAGATACTTTTAAAATATAATTAGAAGCTTTTTATAAAATCTCATCCATTTTGGTGAGGTTTTTTGTTTGTGACGACTAAATTGCCTCCGGCATGAATATAGGCGTATGCATATTTCTAAAATATAAGTTAAGGCCTTATAAATGTTAAATTAAATCGCTTTAGATTTCGTAAATTTGTAAGACATCGCAAAAAAAATAGTACACAAATGACAAAGATAGCTTCCCTAGAAATTGATGGTAAAAAGTATGAACTCCCGATAGTAGAAGGAACCGAAGGAGAGTTGGCAATCGATATCAAAAGTTTAAGGGCTACGACCGGCGGAGTAACTACCATTGATCCTGGCTATAAGAATACTGGATCTTGTCTAAGTGCTATTACATTTCTGGATGGTGAGAAAGGAATATTACGTTATAGAGGCTATTCAATAGAAGAATTAGCTCAAAAAGCAGATTTTCTAGAGGTTGCATATCTTCTGATTTTTGGAGAACTGCCAGACAATACGCAGATGGCCAAGTTTCACGACGATATTAAGGCTCAATCACATGTAGATGAGGATATAAAGAAAATTTTGGACGGTTTTCCAAAATCGGCCCACCCAATGGGAGTGTTGTCTTCCCTTACCAATGCGTTAATTGCTTTTAACCCTTCTTCTGTTAATGTCGACTCTGAAGAAGAGATGTACCAGGCTATTGTTCGTATTTTGGGAAAATTTCCAGTACTAACGGCTTGGGCATACAGAAAACGAAGTGGCCTTGCATTAGACTATGGTGATGATAACTTAGGTTATGTAGACAACTTCTTAAAGATGATGTTTAAAAAGCCTAGTGGAGAGTATGTATCTAATCCTATAATTGTTGATGCATTAGATAAACTTTTAATTCTTCACGGCGATCACGAGCAGAATTGTTCTACTAGTACGGTGAGAATAGTTGGTTCTTCTCATGCAGGTTTGTTTGCTTCTGTCTCGGCAGGAATTAATGCTTTATGGGGCCCATTACACGGTGGAGCGAACCAAGCTGTAATTGAGATGCTTGAGGCCATCAAGGAAGATGGAGGTGATACTAAAAAATATATGGCTAAGGCCAAAGATAAAAACGATCCGTTTAGGTTGATGGGCTTTGGACACAGAGTGTACAAAAATTTTGACCCACGTGCTAAGATTATTAAAGTAGCAGCCAACGAAGTATTAAACGAATTAGGAATTGATGATCCAATTTTAGAAATAGCTAGAGATTTAGAAAAGGAAGCCCTAGAAGATCCTTACTTTGTAGACCGTAAATTATATCCTAATGTAGATTTCTACTCTGGAATAATTTACAGAGCCTTAGGAATCCCAACAGAGATGTTTACGGCTATGTTTGCATTAGGACGTTTGCCTGGTTGGATTGCACAATGGAAAGAGATGCGATTAAGAAAAGAACCAATTGGTCGTCCACGCCAAATTTATATAGGTGAAAACTATCGCGATTTTAAAGAAATAAACGACAGATAATACTTTTGTTGTTTACAAAAAGCGCTTCGGAAGGAGTGCTTTTTTTTTGAACGAAACTTTTAATCAAACCATAGATTCTTATCTTTACACTATGATGAAAATTCATGTATCGAATGAGGTAAATACATTAGAAGCAGTAGTGTTAGGCTCTGCTCACAGTAATGGCCCTACCCCGAGTTTAGAAGATGCTTACGATCCCAAAAGTAGGGAGCATATCAAGGCTGGAACATATCCTAAGGTAGAAGATATGCATGTAGAAATGGAGGCAGTTGCAGGTGTTCTTGAGAAGCATAATGTAATTGTGTATCGTCCAGAAATAATTGAAGACTACAATCAAATCTTTTCTCGTGATATCGCCTTTGCTATCGATGATAAAATGATAAAAGCTAACATTTTGCCTGAGCGTGATCGCGAATTTCAGGCGGTTAAACAAATTTGGAATCAGGTTGACAGTGAAAGTCAAATCATTTTACCAGAAGAATGCCATGTTGAAGGTGGCGATGTGATGCCTTGGAACGATCATATCTTTATCGGAACATATAGAGGCAGTAATTATCCCGACTATATTACAGCACGTACTAATATGGAGGCTGTGAACGCCCTACAGGATTTGTTTCCACAAAAAATAGTCAAATCGTTTAATCTTAGAAAGTCTAATTCTGTAGCCCGCGACAATGCGCTGCATTTAGATTGTTGTTTTCAGCCCTTAGGGAAGGGGAAGGCTATTATTCATAAAGAAGGCTTTTTACAAGATGAAGAATATCAATGGTTAGTCGATTTCTTTGGAAAAGAAAATTGTTTTCATATATCAAAAGACGAAATGTATCGCATGTTCTCTAATGTGTTTTCGATCTCTCCAGAAGTCGTAATCTCCGAACAAAGTTTCACACGTTTAAACGACTGGCTTCGCAGCGAAGGATTTATGGTAGAAGAAGTGCCATATAATGAGATAGCAAAGCAAGAAGGATTATTGCGATGCAGTACGATGCCATTAATTAGGGCATAAACTTTGCGAAAATATTTTGATCTAAGTTAGATTAAGACGTGGGTAAATGTCTTAATTTTACATTCAACTAAATTGCAAAATGCATCAGATCACAGACTCTATATTAATGATTCGCCCAGTGGCTTTTCGTATGAACGAAGAGACTGCGGTTAATAACTATTTTCAAGAAGATTTAAACCTGACCGGGGCAAGTATTAATACGAAAGCTCAAAAGGAGTTCGATGTATTTGCTAATAAACTTAAAGCGGTTGGAGTTAATGTGATCGTTATCGATGATGTTTTAGAAAACGATACTCCAGATTCTATCTTTCCTAACAATTGGATTAGTTTTCATAAAAATGGCGATGTTGTATTATACCCGATGTTTGCCGATAATAGAAGACGTGAGCGTCGCGAAGACGTATTCACAATATTGGAAAACAATGGTTTTAAAATTAATAATATAATCGATTATACGGCTGCAGAAGAGTCTCAATTGTTTTTAGAAGGAACAGGCAGTTTGCTGCTCGATCGAGTTAACAACATCGTTTACTGTGCTTTATCAGATCGCGCACACGAGGATTTAATCATAGAATTTTGTGAAGATTTTGAGTATACCCCGGTAATTTTTACAGCCAATCAAACTGTAAATAACCAACGCCTACCAATTTATCATACCAATGTGATGATGGCTTTGGCAGAGAGTTTTGCAGTAATTTGTTTAGATGCTATAGACGATAGTAAAGAACGCAAAAACGTAATTAAGCTCTTAAAGCAATCTGGCAAGGAAATCTTAAATATCACCGAGCAACAAATGCATCAGTTTGCTGGTAATATGTTGCAATTGTGTAACACCGAAGGCAAAAAATTTATGGCGATGAGTACTGCAGCACATGAGAGTCTAGACGCTAAACAGCTTCAATTTATAGAACGGCATTGTGAAATATTGAGCAGCGATTTAACCACTATCGAAACCTGTGGAGGTGGATCTGCACGGTGTATGATGGCAGAAGTGTTTTTGCCAAGATAAAGTTATGTTTCCTTCCATTCAGTACACTAATGGTTCTGCCAAGTGAAATAAAAAATTTATCTTTGAAGCCTTAAAAACTCAGCTATTATGAGCCTTGAGCAAATGCTAACTACCCACGTAAAAACTGCCATAAATAGCCTTTATGGAGTAACTGTCGACGCTTTAGAGTTTCAAGATACCCGTAAAGAGTTTAATGGCGATATTACGATTGTAGTGTTTCCCCTTTTACGACATATAAAAGGGAATCCTGTAGTGATTGGCGAGGCAATTGGTGAGTATTTGGTAGATAATGTGAGCGAAGTAACTGATTTTAACGTGATTAAAGGTTTCTTGAACATCAGCATGACCGATAGCTATCACTTTTCTTTTTACAACCAGCTTTTGGCCAATCCTAATTTTGGGAATCATATTCCGAGTAGCGATAGTACAATAGTAGAATTCGCTTCGCCTAATACAAATAAACCACTTCATTTAGGACATATAAGAAATGTGCTTTTGGGTTATTCTGTGGCAAACATTTTAAAAGCTGCGGGGCACACCGTTTATAAGACTCAGATAATTAACGACCGAGGCATACATATTTGTAAAAGTATGTTGGCTTGGGAGAAGTTTGGCGCAGGCGAAACACCAGAATCTACAAAGATTAAAGGCGATCATTTAGTTGGAAAATACTATGTAGCATTCGATAAAGCCTACAAAGAACAAATTGCACAATTAGAAGCTCAAGGAGTCCCTAACGCAAAGGCCAAAGAACAAGCCCCTATCTTGCTAGAAGCACAAGAAATGCTTAGAAAATGGGAGGCAGGAGATGCCCATACAGTCGCTTTGTGGGAAAAGATGAATTCATGGGTGTACGATGGATTTGAGGTGTCGTATAATAGTATAGGCGTCGATTTTGATAGTTACTATTACGAGAGTAATACTTATCTATTAGGGAAAGACGTTATCGAACAGGGTAAAAAAGACGGTATTTTTTTTTCTAAAGAAGATGGTTCTGTCTGGTGTGATTTAACAGAAGATGGCCTCGACGAAAAACTTGTTTTACGTAGCGACGGAACCTCCGTTTATATGACTCAAGACTTAGGGACTGCAATCCAGAGAATTAAAGATCAACCAGATGCCAACGGTATGATTTATACTGTTGGAAACGAACAGGATTATCATTTTAAAGTGCTTTTCTTGATTCTTAAGAAACTAGGATATTCATGGGCCGATAACCTCTATCATTTGAGTTATGGAATGGTAGATTTGCCTTCAGGTAAAATGAAAAGTAGAGAAGGTACTGTTGTAGATGCAGACGATCTAATCAAACAAATGACTCAAACTGCTAAGGAGATTTCGCAAGATTTAGGTAAGCTAGATGGCTATACAGATGAGCAAAAATTTTCTTTATACAATATCATTGGCCTTGGAGCCTTAAAATATTATATTTTAAAAGTAGATCCTAAAAAACGAATTCTGTTCGATCCTAAGGCTTCTGTAGATTTTCAAGGAAATACAGGGCCTTTTATTCAGTATACCTATGCTCGTATTCAGGCAATTTTAAGAAAAGCAGAATCTCAAAATTTCTCTAACACCGATGGAATCACACTCTTAGATAAGGAAAAAAACATTTTAAAGCACTTGCAAACGTATCCCAACATAGTGTTGTTGGCAGCACAGCAGCACAGTCCAGCTTTGATTGCAAATTATACATACGATTTGGTTAGGTTGTATAATTCGTTCTTTCAAAACATTTCGATTTTTGGAGCCGAATCTGAACAGCTTACTAATTTTAGAGTTGGTATATCAAAGGTTGTAGCGCAAACAATAGCACACGGATGTGGTTTACTTGGTATGCAAGTTCCGGAGCGGATGTAGTTAAAAACGCACCTCTACCGAGATGTTCGGCGTGAATCTAAGTGATTTATTTTCAATCTTATTTATCGTAAATTCCCCATCTTGATTTTGTTGATTTCTGTAAAATAGATTCAAAGTGTTTTCTTGATTAAAAACATTCTGAATAGCTCCATTAAGTCTCAATTCGAGGCCTTCACGCTGAATGAGTAAATACTTAACAGAAAAATCTGTGCGTGTAAATGAGGATAAGTTATATGCGTTTGGAGGCCCATAGTGAATGATTTCGTTGCCTGTTGTTGAAACTGCATTTGGGTTAAGAGGTGTTGTAAATGGCTTACCACTGCGCCATTGAACCCCAATCACCAAACTTAGTTTATTGAGTTGATAAGACAGTGCGCCTTTAAAAGCATGTCTTATATCTATATTGTTAGGGAATTCTGGCGTGACAAGTGTATCGAATTCATAGTCGTTCTTCATATGAGTATAGCTTAACCAACCACCAAAATGATTCCATTGTTTGTTAACTACTAATTCGATACCTTTTACGAAGTAACTCCCGTTAGCCATTTCAAATTCGTACTGATTTTGAAATCCCTGACTTTGGGTTGTAATTCCCTTTACCTTTTTTACAAAAAACTCTGCGTTTAATAACCAATTATCTTTTGTATACAGGACTCCAAGTGAGCTTTGACGGCTGCGAATCAAAGGGATTTGATCATTGTCTGCAATTGCCCAGCGTCT
>QIIH01000081.1 GCA_003229235.1 Flavobacteriales bacterium
AAATCAAGGAAAAGACAAATACGAAAAAATATATACAAATCAATTACGCTTGTTTTGATACCTCGTATGCTCTGCGTCGAGGTAGTTCATTACCATTGGTGTTCCAGACAACATAGCTACAATCGCCAAATTGTGCCAGCCTGTAATTGATCAGCGAGCGCAAGAAAATCTGATTAACTATGCCTGGGTGATTAAAACTGTCGAATCTAGAGAATTTGTTGGGCAAATAGGCTTTAACGTATCCACTGCGAAGTATAACAAAGACGAAGTGTTTTTTAGTTTGTTGCAAGCATTTTGGGGACAAGGATTTGCTGCAGAATGGGCAATGGCAGTTTTTAAGTTTGCCTTCGAAAATTTAAACCTTCATCGTTTAGAAGCCGAGGTTGCGGTGACAAACAGCAAATCTATTGCGCTTTTGGAGCGATTAGGAATGCAGCGCGAAGGGCTTCACAGAAAAATTTTACCTTTAAACCTGAGTTCGGCTTAAGATTTGTTTACAGTTTAGATGTATTTTTATTCAATTCGAAGTCAGATTTTCGAAAGACTAACTAGTTAATTTAAGAAAATTTGGCAAGAAACCGACAAAGGAGGTTCACGAACACCATTAAAGAAAATAAACAAGGAGTGAGTAATTGGGGAAAATTCATCAAATCCAAAGGCAATTCTAATAAAAGGCAACCTTTTTTATGTAAAATTTTTAAAATATCGAGATATTCCTTTAAACTTTACATTTCAAATCTCACCTTTTCTTAGAACTCTGTAAATTAATCTTAAGCCGAACTCAGGTTTTAGCTATGGGTTGGACAGACAACTATTGGTTTGCAATTTTAAAAGAAGACTGGAATGTTACCTAGCGATGTAAAACAAATGATAGACGCCTGCGTTTTGTGTTGGCTTGCTACAAGCTGCCCAGATGGGCAACCTAATGTTTCGCCTAAGGAATTGTTTACGTATAGCGAAGATGACCACATAATTATTGCGAATATTGCATCGCCTCAAACCATTAAAAACATAAAAGCGAACCCAAAAGTCTGTGTGAGTTTTGTAGAAGTGTTTTTGCAAAAGGGGTATCAAATAAAGGATGTAGCAAAAGTGATTTCCCTTAAAAATGCTTCTGCTGTTGTAAATTTTGAACGCTTACAGCAGTTAGCAGGCGATAAATTTACTGTAGGCTCGCTGATACAAATTCAGCCGATAGGCGTTAAAGAAATAGTAGCCCCTAGTTATGCATTTTACCCCGAAACTACAGAAGCTCAAATGATAGTTGGCGCAATGAAAGCCTATAAAGTAGCCCATAAAATAGATTATGATGGTTAAAGCTTGCCTTCTTACAAAAAGGATATGTAGGCCTATATCGAGATGGCTTGTATAAAAATACACCTTGGTGTCGCACGTGTTTGCTTTTTATGACCTAAACAGAAACGCAATATATTTTGTGCAGGACGCCGAGTAAGAGCACAACCAATAAATAACTTGCCTTAATGTTAGTTTAGAACTCGTTTAAACTTTTTCTATTCCCTAAAAAATAATTAAAACGTGTCCATATTTTGGTACTTTTCTAATACGTATCGCTGCTATGTACTTCAAAAAGTGCCTCATCTGAACAAGTTTATTCTCATTTTCGGTTAAATACAAAAATTTAAATGAGCTCATAGAGTATTGTGATGCAGGGCTTGTAAGGTTTGGATTTTTTTTTGACTACTTTTGTACTAATAAATGTAATATTATGGCTTTAGAAATAACAGATCAGAACTTCGAAGAAGTTGTTTTAAACAGTGACATACCAGTAATGGTAGATTTTTGGGCAGCATGGTGCGGGCCTTGTCGTATGGTAGGACCTATCATCGAGAAAATAAGCACAGATTTTGATGGCAAAGCAGTTGTCGGGAAGCTAGATGTAGATGCCAATCAAGAATTTGCGGCTAAATACGGAGTAAGAAACATCCCTACTGTTTTAGTATTCCAAAATGGAGAAGTAGTAGGAAGACAAGTTGGAGTAGCGCCAGAGAAAGCATACACAGATGCACTCAATGGGTTGTTGAACTAATTTATAGAAGTATTAACGTAAAAAGGTTTGCCTATTGGCGAACCTTTTTTAGTTTAGCTCAAGATGGACATTCAAAAGCAAATTAACGAGATATCGGGCTTTAAAAACCTCGAACTTTTGGCCTCTCAAGTGGTCGAAGGTTTTATCTCGGGATTGCATAAAAGTCCTTTTCATGGCTTCTCTGCCGAGTTTGCTGAACACAAAATTTACAATGCTGGCGAATCTACCAAACATATAGATTGGAAACTCTTTGCGAAAACCGATAAGCTCTATACAAAGCGCTACGAAGAAGAGACCAATTTGCGTTGTCATTTAATTTTGGACAACTCTAGCTCGATGCACTTCCCAGAAATTAAGGAGTATAGAATCGATTCTTTAAATAAAATCAGTTTTTCTGCCTTGGCTGCGGCCGCGATCATGAATCTCTTAAAACGACAACGTGATGCCGTGGGGATGAGTATATATTCTGATACTTACGAATATTATGTCGGCGAAAAGGGTAGCGAAAGACATCATCAGCAGTTATTGCATAAATTAAACGAGGCGATAACGGTTCCAGCAAGAGCTAAACAAACAGAGACTTATCAATATTTGCATCAAATTGCCGATAAGATAAAACGTCGCTCTCTGGTGTTTTTGTTTACCGATATGTTTCAGACGTCTGCCGAGCGTGAAGCCCTGCAACACCTAAAGTATAACAAGCATGAAGTAGTGCTTTTTCACGTCTTTGATAAAGAAAAGGAGTGGGCTTTTGATTTTAATAACCGCCCAAAGCGCTTTGTAGATGTAGAGTCTGGCGAGCATGTTAATTTGTATGCAGATCAGGTTAAAGACAATTATAAAGAAGCTATCACCGAATATTTTAACGCTATCCGCCTTAAATGTGGGCAATATCGCATCAATTATATCGAGGCAGATGTGCGCCAATCTTTCGATAAAATACTGACTACCTTCCTTGTAGAACGCGGGAAGTTTGGCTAATCTTCGTTATTGCCTATGAGCCTTGGTATAGGCTCAGAAAGTTTTGCGAATTATTTTAAAGAATTGTTTGCCAAAATAAATAGGAGGTGTATATTTGCCAACGCTAATACAGCATGAGACTTGTCTCTAAAAGTATGGTAACAATTTCTACAAAGCCTAACTGTTGTTAGGACCAGCCTTAAAACTGGTTAGAAAATTGGTCTGGTAGTTCAGTTGGTTAGAATACCTGCCTGTCACGCAGGGGGTCGCGAGTTCGAGTCTCGTCCAGACCGCTTAAACACCTTCGAAGGAAGGTGTCTCATTAAAGAGATAACCGCTCTTGATGGGAAGAGATTCCTGCCTTCGCAGGAATAAAGATGTTGTGTTGCTCTGCGAAAGCAGAGATAGATTCCTGCAAACGCAGGAATTGAATGTGGTTTAGAAATTACCGCTTTTGCGGTAACAAGTTAGACCAATGAGAAGCTTTTCCGAATAGGGGAGGCTTTTTTTGTTTTATAATATTCTTGAGTCTTGAGTAATTAGAGTAATCTTATCACTTATCACTTATCACTTATCACTTATCACTTATCACTTTTAGTTTTTAACTTTCCACTTTTCACTTTTAGTTTTTCACTTATCACTTATCACTTTTAGTTTTTAACTTTCCACTTTTCACTTTTAGTTTTTCACTTTCCACTTTTCACTTTTAGTTTTTCACTTTTCATTATCTCAACCTTAACCGATATTCAAAATTTTATTCGTAATTTAATCTACTATGAAATACGCCGCTATAGAATCCTCTCAAGTAACCTTTACCCAGCTTATGCTGCCTTCTCATTCTAACTTTAGCGGAAAAATTCACGGGGGATATATCCTTAGCCTTATGGATCAAGTTGCATTTTCTTGTGCTTCTCGTCATTCGGGGCATTATTGTGTTACAGCTTCGGTAAATAAGGTAGACTTTTTGCATCCCATCGAGGTAGGCGAACTAGTCACCTTAAAATCGTCGATTAATTATACTGGGCGCACCTCTATGGTGGTTGGGATTCGTGTAGAATCTGAAAGTATTAAGACAGGAGAAGTAAAACATTGTAATTCTTCATATTTTACTATGGTGGCAAAAGATGCTGAAGGTAACAATGTGCCAATTCCCGGAATTATTTTGTCCAATGCAGACAGTGTTCGTAGGTTTGCTCGTATTATCCGCAGAAACGAGTTGGCAAAAAAGCATAGTGCTGGCTTTAAACGAGAAAATTTTATAGTGAACGATTATCTTGAGAAACTAACCACTCAAAATGTAAAAGTGGAGTTAGCTGTATAGAGAAAAGGGATTGTTTAATCGTTTAATCGTTGAGTTGTGTACTTTTTTCACTTTTCACTTTTCACTTTTCACTTTTCACTTCTCACTTCTCACTTCTCACTTTTAGTTTTTAACTTTCCACTTTCCATGTCGCTTCTGTATTTAACAACGCCTAGGTGGATTTCTTTTGGTTAAAACGATTTAGGCAACTTTTTTTTCGTTTTCAATTCAAATCGATACCTTAGCCATAGCAGTAACATTTATGTGGATCGAAAATATTTAAACCACTTTTGAACCGTTATATTTAATACTGATAAAGAAAACAGCTACCCATTAAAATAAACTGTTATTTGGAATGATTGCAATTCCCAAACAACCACCGCTATTTTTTTCTTATATCCGAGTTGGGTATTTGCTCTATTTGGCGCTTATTCTATTTGTTCTAGAATCATGGTTTTATGGGTATAAATTAGATTTGGCTATAAGGAACGAGTCTGCCTTGATTGTCGTGTTTTGGTTATGGTGTTTTCTGTTTTCATTTATTCATATTTTTCTCGTAATTATGGATGGTTGGTCGCGCTTTCAGAATTATAAAAGAGCGAAGGATCAATTATTTTTATATGGCTTTAAAGAGCGTATTGCCTTGGGGTATATAGGTTCTAAATGCCAACGAATGGCTGCCATCACTGCAGCAGACGAGTTGGGTATGGGTAACGAGCTTAAAGATTTTTACGCCGATCAAGGGGTAAAGTGGCATCATTATATTCCGTACTTTATGGTAAAAGAACCCGCGTTTATGACCAAAAAGAGTTTTTGGTCTCGCACCTTTCTCGAGCAAAAATACCATGCTAAATACAATTATCACGAGCTTTACAGAATGTCTACTATATGATCTTAGCAGGCGAATCGATTTATAAGTCGTACGGAGATCTTGAGGTTTTAAGTGATGTTTCATTAAAATGCAAGGCTGGGGATATTCACGGCCTTATTGGCGCAAATGGCGCTGGTAAAACTACACTTTTCAAGATTTTACTCGGGTTGGTAACCCCGGATGCTGGTAGCGTTAATTTTTTTGGCGAAGGAGCAAAAAAAGTAGGCGGCATTGTCGAGAAACCTGCACTTTATGGTTACCTAAATGCCTCAGAAAATTTAAAGGTATTTGCAGGAATTCAAGGGATTTCTCTCAAAAAACATCAAATTAATGAGTCATTGGATCGGGTGGGGCTTTCACCCGACCGAAAAGATCCTGTTAGCAACTTTTCGACCGGAATGAAGCAACGTTTGGGTGTCGCTATAGCCATGCTTAATAAGCCCGGTTGTCTTATCTTAGACGAACCTTTTTCGGGTCTAGACCCGCTAGGGATAACAACTTTTAGAGAATTTATTTTACAACTGGCTCAAGAAGAAGGTTTAGGAATCGTAATATCTTCTCATATAATTGACGAAATGAGCAGGTTATGCAATCACTTATCCATTTTAAAGGATGGGAAAATTACGCATAGCGATTCTACCGAAAAATTAACGATCAACCTATTAAACATCTACCGATTTTATGGTCCTAATATATCTCAATCCAGGGTTCTAAAGGACTCTGGCGCTATACAAGAAGGGAATTGTATGAAAGTACATATCGAAAGTGGTCAGATGGCTAATATATTTATAAGATTGGGCAAAGAACACACCACAGTAACCAGCATGATTCCCGACCTAGATTTGAATGTACTTTTTAAATCAGAAGCGCAATGATAGCCCTGCTAAAGATGGAAAGCTTCAGGCTAATGAGGCAATCGCGTACCTACTTCGCCTTAGCTGGTGTTCTGCTTATAGAGGTAGTTGTGTTGCTTAGTGCCTATTATCAAGGCAATGAGGTTATCGATATCGTACTAAGCCAGCTCCAGGAATCGTTCTACTTTAAAGGAACCCTAGTAAATGGCAACTTAATTAGTTATCTCATTCTAAATTCGATGTGGTTTCATTTACCCCTTATCTTAATGATTGTCGTCTCGGGACTTTTAACTTCAGAATACAAAGACAGAACCTTATTAACGGCCATGATGCAACCTGTGAGCAAGGTGCAATATCTGTTGAGCAAGTACGTGGTGGGTATTTTATTTTCGCTGATAATTGTACTGCTATTGTTACTCACTTCGTTGGGGCTGTCGTATGCCATCTTCGGAAAAGGCGATTTGGTGGTTCTTATGGGTGGGCTAAATTTTTATGAACAGCCAGAGGCACTATCGCGTATTGTTATGGCTTTTATAGCTGGCGCTTTTTCGATGATTTTTTATTCGGTAACTAGTCTCACATTGGCCGTAATCTTTAAAGATGTAACCAAAACATGGATAGTTTCGGTGCTTTTTATTGTGATTTCCAGTTTGCTAATGAAGATAGATTTTGGTTCGGAAATCTTAAATAATTTGTTCTATTTTAAACTAAATCAAAGCTGGCAGCTTTTCTTTTACCCTGAAATTCCATGGGAAAATATTATGCTTAAAACTGGTTTGATTGTAATGTATACGATACTTATGGGAGCTGTGGGATTATTAATTTTTAAGAAAAAAGATATAGGCTAATGAGACCAATAATTACGACCCTCCTTCTTCTTACATGCCTTATCACATCGGCACAACAAACAGAGATAGATCCCGATCTTTTAGAGATTAAACAGCGCCTAGATAGTATCAAAAGTTTTACAGCCGATCTGTCTCTTGATGTAGATATTAACTTTATAAACATGCCAAAAAAAACAGGTACTCTTATCTACAAGAAAGGATCGCCTGCCCAGATTAAGACAGACGATTTTATGTTGGTTCCTAAAAGAGGCCTCGACTTTTCTCTCGAACAACTATTTGAGCATCCTGTTATAACTGTCCATCGCGAAACTCGAATGCAGGATGGAGATAGTCTTAAAGTGATTAATGTGATTCCCACGTCTGATAAATCCAACTTTTCTATTGCCGAGTTAACGCTTAACATTACTAAAAAACGAATTGCAGAATCAAAAATAAGTACGCTACGAGATGGTAGCTACACAATCTTCTTTTCTTTCCCTGATAGAACTTCAATATTGCCTAAACAAATCATTATTCAGTTCGAAGTAGAACGTATTAAAATCCCACTTAGCTTTCTGGGGAAAGATGTAGAGATAGATCGAAAACTAAAACGGTCCGAAGACATTAAAAAAGGCAGCATAATACTAGACATTACTAATTACCGGGATTTACTGTAGGTTTGTGGGCTAATCTAATAATAAGCCTGTCCAAAAACGCACTCCTTTTATTCCATTAAAGTGGGTACTTTCATTAAATGTCCTCCCGCCGTCGCGCGTTGCGCTTTTTCGGGCAAGCAGGACATTTAGTTTTGCTTCATTTCGACTACGCTCAATGTGACAGCAAAACTACATTACAGCAACCTCTTGGGAGGGGATAAAGGGGTGGGTTTTACCTTCTCATTTTCGTGCTATTATGGTCGTAAACCAAACATATCCCCCACTTTTCGCCCCAATTCAGCTGTATTTACTAAATTGTGCATTCTATTAAAAAATCAACCTAAAATATGAGCGACTTAGAAATAGCCAAACAAATAGAAATTAAACATATTAAAACCATTGCAGCCAAGTTGGGTTTAGACGAAGACCAGCTAGATATGTATGGTAAGTATAAGGCCAAATTACCACAGTCTATTATAGACATGGATAAACTCCAAAAGAGTAATCTTATACTAGTAACGGCTATTTCGCCTACGCCTGCGGGCGAAGGCAAGACAACCATGTCTATAGGGCTATCAGAAGGTTTAAACCAACTGGGCAAGAAAACTACCGTAGTATTAAGAGAGCCGTCTTTAGGCCCTGTATTTGGAATAAAAGGAGGCGCAACCGGCGGAGGATATTCTCAAGTACTCCCAATGGAAGACATTAATTTACACTTCACAGGAGATTTTGCTGCTATCGAGAAAGCACATAATTTATTATCGGCAGTGATCGATAATAACATACAAAGCAAAACCAATTCTTTAGGAATCGATGCGCGTACCGTTACTTGGAAGCGAGTAATAGATATGAACGACAGAGCGCTTAGAAACATTATCGTTGGCCTTGGCGGAACCACTTCTGGAGTGCCAAGACAAACAGGTTTTGATATTACAGCGGCCTCAGAAATTATGGCAATTTTGTGTTTATGCGACGATTTAGAAGATCTTAAGAAACGTTTAGGCGGTATTTTTATTGGCTATACATTTGCCAAAGAGCCTGTCTTTTGTCGTGACCTTAAAGTAGAAGGCGCTATGGCAGCCTTGCTTAAAGAAGCCATTAGGCCTAATCTAGTGCAAACTATTGAAGGCAATCCGGCAATTATTCATGGAGGGCCTTTTGCCAACATCGCTCAAGGGACCAACTCTGTAATAGCAACCCGAATGGGAATGACTTTATCAGATTATACAGTAACCGAAGCAGGTTTTGGAGCAGATCTTGGTGCAGAGAAGTTTTTAGATATAAAATGCCAAGCTGCTGGTTTATCGCCAAAAGCGGTCGTTATTACTACTACCATTAGAGCTTTAAAATATCACGGCGGTGCCGATTTAAAATCGCTAACCGAACCCAATGTTGAAGCGCTTAAAAATGGAATTCCAAATTTGGAAAAGCATTTAGAGAATGTTAAGCAGTTTAATATTGTTCCTGTAATTGCAATTAACCGTTTTGTGACCGACACCGACGAGGAGATTGCAGCCATTCAAGAATTTGCAAAAAATAACAATGTACGTGTCGCACTGGCCGAAGTTTGGGCAAAAGGCGGGAAGGGTGCTTTAGAATTAGCTCAACAAGTTGTAGATATCGTCGACTCTGGGGAATCTAATTTTACACCATTGTACGATTGGAGTTCGGCAG
>QIIH01000450.1 GCA_003229235.1 Flavobacteriales bacterium
CTAAGTTTTCGTCGTCATCTACACCAAAGATAACATTGTTATCAACTATTTTTCGAACAAAATTATAGATAGCATTGGGTGTAGACGTTGTACTAAAAGTATTTACAACGCTCTGTACTTCTGGGTTCACTTGATCATTTGCACTTACTTGCCAAAAATATTGGGTAGAAAACTCTAAGGGCGAACTCAAATTGTACACGGTGTCGTTCACGATCTCGAAAGATCCTACCACATCGCCTTGATCGTTTAGCAATCTTAAATTAAAAGTAACACTATCGTCTGCATCTGGATCTGATGAGCTCCAAACAAAATTCGGATTAAGCGACTGATCAATGGCATTATTTGCTGGAGTAATAAGCTCAGGAACCGAGGGAGGTGTATTTTCTGTAACTATGGTTTCTAGTTCGAAAATTACATTATTGGTCTGGCCAGATGTAACTACGGCAGGTTCGAAATCTGTCACAAAATTGTCTATTTGTGCCTGAACCGAATACTCGCCAACTAACACGTCCTCAAGCGTAAACTTACCCTCAGCATCTGTAAACAAGGTATTAGAAACAGGTTGTGTCGATATTTTGACATTTGCAAGCGGTTCGTTTGACCCTTGGGCCACGACCGATCCAGTTATGGTTCCGGATGCCCCTTCGTCGATTCTGTCTTCACTACAACTAAAGGTTACGAAGACCACTAAAAATAAGGCAAGTAAAGAAGAAATAGTGCTATTCGTTTTCATCTGTTGTGATTTCTGCAGGGTTAGTATGTTTTGATTTTTTACGTCCGAAGTGGTAATTAACACCCATTCCAAAATTAAAATAGTAGTCGTCTCTTGTTCCGAGAATGACATCGTCTATTTTATCACTAAAGGTTATATTGTATTCGGCTTTAGCCTCTAAAGAGAATTGTTCGTTTAGGGTATATTCAAATCCAGCTCCAAACTGAGTCTTATAAAATCCATCCCAAAATTGTAAGAACTTCCCTTCGGTGTTGTCAACGAAAGCCATATAACCACCGCCGGCACTTATAATTGGGCTAAATTTTTCACGTGGTAAAATTCGCAGTTGTAGATTTACACTGCTTACCATCCACCAATAGCGATTGTTAAGGGCTTTGTTAGAATTAAGCCGCAACATATCTAAATCGACACCCACGCGAAGCATCTGTGATAATTTATATCGATACCCAACCCCAATAAGAAAGTCTGGAGCATTCGTGCCAAAATCTCCATCTATTAGCGAAGTTCCAGCTTTAACGCTAATGATATGCTTAAAATCGTTTTTTAAATACCTACGCTCGTAAAGCCCTGTAGATTCTTCTACTTCTTTTTCTAGCATATATTGTTCGACGAGAAGCTTGTCGGTTTCTTCACCGGCGTTTGACTTCCAGAGCTTATCGGCTATTCCCTCAATAATAAGAACCTCTACAGCCTTTTCTATAGCCTCTGTTACCGCGAGTTGGGTTGGTTCGTTTTTAGTAAACCCTGTCTCTACTTCAAGCAAACGCTGAAAGTTTACAAAGCGGAATAAACTAACGTCTACTGCCTGTGACAAGATTGTTTTAGAAACATAGACTGTCTTTAAGATGGCCCCAGTACTAGTAGAAACTGCGCGCAGGTAGATAGTGATTCGATCTTGTCTGTATTGTGCACTACCTCCAGCACCAAAATAACGAACTCCAGCCCCGCCAGTTAAAATATTAGTATCATACGAGATTACACCCCCTTCTAAAAGGATCCCCGCAAATAAAAGTGGCTGTAAACGAGGGATATTAGCATCTTTATTTGCCTTTCTATATTCGTCTCGAGTAGATCTGATGATATTTCTTTCATTAAGCAAATTGCCTAAATTTTCACGTTCAATAGGGTTAAACCATTTAGAATCTTCTAAAGCTTTAATAAGTATAGTGGTTGCTCCTTGGGTTACAGCAGTACTAAAGGTAGACCCATTCTCTATTGACTTGTATTGCCCTGTTTGGTCCTTAAAATTATATACCCCTACCACTATTGGTTCTGAAGGTATCGGAAGATCTTGTAGTACACTCGTTTGATTAGAAACCTCGCCTAATCGAGCTTCTTGTGGCGCAATAGGCTGATTAAACAACGCACCACAGCCATATTGGCATAATAAAATGGCGCCAATGCTTAAACGCAATAGTAAATGCTTCATCTAACGTTTTTAAGTTTAATTAGGAATAACAACTTGCGTTTGTTCTCCCGTAGAAGTATCTAAAATATTTATAACTAGCCCCTCGGCAGTATCAAAAATCTCCAAGGCCAAGGTGCCAAAACTAAAATTACCAGCCTGAAGGCCATCGCCTAGTTGAGAGCTGAAAAATGCTCTTGACAATTGCCCTAAAATTTGACGGTTTAAATTATCACTAAAATCGTCCAGAGTACTAGCCTCGTCTATTGTACGGTCTTCGGTAAATTTATTCTGAGAGTTTGCTGAACTCAATAACCAGTTGTAATTAAAGGTGTCACCACCAAATGCTGGATTTACAGGTCTATACCGCAACTGTTGCCCGACGCATGTTCCAGCAAAAGCTAAGAGTATTAATGTTATCAGAGTTTTCATGGTATGAATCTAATATTTTTTAATAAAATTGTTGTTACGCTTAATCCGTTCTAAATGATTAATGGTGTTTTTAATTGCCAATTCGCTCATGCTATCAATATAATCGGCTCGCGGATTTAGAAAAAATTGAAGCACAATTTGTCCTTCAACTTTGACTTCAATTTTAGTATTAGTCCCTAAAGCAAAAATCTCGTTAATGGTAATTATTCTAGGCGAATTAATATTTTTTAGGCGATAAGTATCAGAATACTTTCTGTAAAAATCCCTCCCTGGCTTGGTCTTGGTATTCTCGATTACAATCCCTGATAGCACTACTCCGTCTTCTATTTTTTCGTCTAAAGTAACATTTATGCCTGTAATTTGTAAGGCATCACCACTAGTGTCATTTGGGTCGTTAAGTATAATTCTGTCTTTGCCGATGATAATATTGTCTGCATCATAAACCAACAAAAGAACAATTTTGCGCAAGGAATCTTTTCGCTGAATAGACACCGAATTAAGCACATTTTTTTCATTGGCCTTTAACACAAACCTATTGTCAATTTTTTCTGTTGTTACCGTATTATCTGGCTGAGTAATGTTAACAGACATTACATAACGCAAAGAAGTGTCGAAAGAAGTTTTGTTTTGAGCATACGCCGTAAGGGCAATAAACTCATCGTTCACTTTTACATCTAAAGTAGCTTCAACCTTATCGTTATACTGCTGACAAATAGCAACAGAAGTAACAAAGAAGAAAAAAAGAAAGGCTGTTATACGATGAGAATAACACATGGCCGTTTAATTAAAATTCCTCACAATAATAGACTGGCTTTGACCTTTCATACTAACTTTAAGTCGATCTGAGATGCCATTACCGCCGTGAAGAATAAAATTTTGATTATTTCCTGATTGAACAATTTCTAGATTTCTCAGTCTGTCGGAAGACCCAAAATCTGTAATATTATTGTTATCACCAATCTGAACAATTTGCTGTTTTATTTGGCCTGCCGAAATTTGTAAAGCTACTTTATTGCCTTGCCCGTTTTGGAATATGCCTATACTACCATCTTCTGTAGTAGACCTAACGTTAGCAATATTACCATCGCCTAACTGATCAATAAATACAATTGTACCACTATTTGCAATTACCGAGTTATTATTAATTTCGGTTGCACTTGTGCTGGACGCATCGCTAGTAGACCCAATAGCCTCCAAAGACGGAGTTTGGTTACCAGTGCTATAGGTTTGACCATATGTCAAGCCTGTGACTAAAATCATTACTATCAAAAAAAATGTAATCTTTTTCATAAGTTTATGATGTTTCTTTGTCAAAGATAAAGATATCATTTAATAATAACACAAGGGGAACGTGCTTTTAACACCATCCCCCTGAATTATTTTAACACCTAAAGGCATTAATTAATCTAGTTGTTTTGAACAACTACTGAGCTGTTTCCGTTACCAATTTGGTTAACCACACTATTGTGATTGTTCCCAGTTTGTAACACAGTACTCAAGTTACTATTACCTACTTGATTAACAAAACTATCATGTTCGAATCCGGTCTGAACAACACCAGAAATATTGCCGACTCCATCCTGAATTACCTCACTATAGTTATAGTCACCTAGTTGCTTAACATCACTAAAGTTACCAAAACCATCTTGGCTTACAGAACTATAGTTATTGTCTCCACTTTGTAAGACACTACTCAAGTTAAGCGTTCCTAATTGGCTAACATAACTTTCGTTATCGTCGCCAATTTGAGCTACACCAGATCCATTATTATTACCATCTTGGTAAACGTCAGAAATATTGTCGTCGCCCGCTTGGATAACTAATGATCCGTTTGCATTCCCGCTCTGATTTACATCAGATTCGTTGCTAAATCCAGTTTGGAGTACGGCACTGCCGTTAAAATTTCCAGTCTGCAAGGTTAAGGCATAGTTTTCGTTGCCCAATTGTTGAATGCTGCTCGTATTGTCGTTTCCGTATTGACCCGCACCGGCATAATTATCATTGCCAGTTTGATCCATATCATTCATATTTCTATTGCCGAATTGCTCGTTTTCTGCCCAGTTGTCATCTCCAGTTTGGTCTTGATCGTTGTCATTACGATTACCCTGTTGATCACTTCCTGCATAGTTACCATCGCCAACTTGAATAATATCAGAATCGTTTCTATTTCCTAATTCACGATTTTCAGCTTCATTATCATCACCTTCTTGACTAATATAAGAATCATTACGATTCCCTTCTTGTCTAATCCAACCGATGTTATTGTCTGATCCAAGACCGTCGGCATCGCCATATTGGTCGATATGACCATCATTGCGATTCCCGTCTTGATAAACAGTTGCTGTGTTATCGTCATTAATAGATGGGTCTGACCCAAATCCTTGATGTACCCAAGCTTCGTTTTTATTTCCGAGCTGGTCTACATCAGATCCGTTATCATTACCCAATTGGTCAACATCACTATCATTCTCGTCACCGTTTTGTAAAACATCAGAAACATTATCGTCTCCAACTTGATCCACAGTAGACTGGTTCCATAGTCCAGTTTGTGAAACATTAGAGCCGTTTGCCATTCCTGTTTGGTTTACGGTGCTAGAATTCATCTGCCCTACCATTAAGGTAGTACACATGATTGCGATTATACTTAATACTAAATTTTTCATGTATTAAATTTAAAATTCATAATTGATTTAAAGGAAGAGCTTGACCTTTTTGTCAAGCCCCTATCCTTTAAAAATCAATCTAGTTATTTTGAGTTACTACAGATCCGTTTCCGTTTCCGATCTGGTTAACAACACTGTTGTGGTTGTTACCAGATTGAGTAACCATACTTGTGTTACTGTTACCGTCCTGGTTAACAAAAGAGGTCTGCTGAAAACCATTCTGGTCAACATTACTCATGTTAGAATCACCATTTTGATCAACATCTGAATTGTTCTCGTTACCATCCTGAGTAGTTACAGCACCGTTTAGATTACCTAATTGGTTGATGGTAGAGATGTTCGAGTCACCTGTTTGAGTAGCAGAAGCATTGTTTCCGTCACCTTCAGAAGTGTTCTGAGCATCATTCATGTCTCCAAACTGACCAATGTAAGCCGTGTTCATGTCTCCAATTTGTAAGTTTCCAAAAAATCCACCGTTAGCGTCGTTCAAGTCTCCCATTTGCTCAATAGAACCAACGTTCATGTTACCGTACTGTCCAGAACCAGAGTTGTTATCGTTACCGATAGAAGAGTTAGTAGCCGTGTTATTGTCTCCTTGTTGGTTAATACCCCAAATTAGAGAAACACCACCACCAAGGTTACGCTCACCATCTTGTAATGAGCTAGCTGTGTTAGAAGCACCATTCTGAGTGATTTTAAATTGGTTATCAATACCGTCTTGTCTCAAGTTATCCACAAGGTTGTCAGTCCCAATTTGATCAACATCGGCGTTGTTGCGATCACCTGTTTGGCGCACACCCCATTGACCACCGTTAGTAACGTTGCCAGTACCATTTTGATTAATGTCAGAAAAGTTGTCTGTACCATCTTGTCTTGTACCAGCGTTGTTACCATCTCCTATTGAAGTTGTAAAAGCGTCGTTGTCAGTACCCGTTTGGTAAGTACCCCAAATTAGAGAACCACCACCACCAAGGTTACCATTACCATCTTGTAAAGTAACAGCGTTGTTACCAGTACCATCTTGTGTTGTCTTAAATTGGTTGTCGTTACCTATTTGGTCTTTGTCAGATACGTTACTAGTTCCATCTTGATCAACTTCGGCGTCGTTATTGTCGCCTACTTGGTCAACATCAGAGTCGTTCATATACCCTGTTTGAGCAACATCAGAAATGTTACCACTACCTGTTTGATTTACTTGACTATCATTCATTTGAGCGAAAGCAAAGGTTCCGCAAAATAGTGCGATTGCGCACATAACTACTTTTTTCATAATCGTTTAGTTTAAAAATTTAAGTTAAAATTATTTTCAATTTTATTGTTACTGTTTAAAAT
>QIIH01000460.1 GCA_003229235.1 Flavobacteriales bacterium
CGCCCTATGTTTCTGATAGAAGAAACCTGCCCAACTACCACATGAAAATTGGCTTCCAATCGGCCACCGTACATCCCAATTGGTTCTTTAACTTCTGGCTGCCCGTCTACTTTAAAATCCTGAGGTAACACATGGATAATCTCTTCGCCAGGAAGCATAACCAATTTGTGAACCTGGTCGCATAAAGTGTCAATATCGTTTTCGTCTATGACAACTTCACTATTAGATCGCGTTATATAATCGCTATGCTGTAGGCTTCGAATATGCTGCCCAGCAATTCCAACCACAACCTCCGTTATCTTAATACTAGAGCTAATCTCGGCATCCTGAACTGCTTGTTGAATTGACTGAATTGTTTGGGTGATATTATTCACCACTCCTCTATGAACCCCTAGACTTTTAGATTTCCCTATGCCTAATATTTCCATTTTGCCGTATTCATTACGGCGCCCTACCATTGCCACAATTTTTGTGGTTCCTATGTCCAGTCCTACTGCGATTGTATCCTGCTCCATATTTTATTTTTTGGTTGCCACCACTTGATTATTTACCGTTAGGTTAATGTTACTATAACCCGACAAGCTTTTATCCTTTATTGCTTTTTGATAAAACGCTTTAAAATTTCGAAACTTCTGTTCGATATTCTCTGGCTTGCCGAACACAATTTTTGCATCGTGTTTGCGCATGTACATCATTAGTGACTTATCTGCATTTACGTGAATCCCAACTATGTGTTTGCTCATAAAAGCGTCTACATTTAGCTTGCTCAAGACCATCTTTATAGATGTTAGGTTTTCTTCCCTAATACCTGTTACAAGAGGCACTCTTACAGTATGTACCATAGAGAGTGGCATTTTGGTCCCGTCACTATCAATATAGTACGACGGGCTCGCCGCTACTCTGGCAATGGGTTTTCGCTGTAAAACAGTGGCTCCTAGCAGGCCATCCACAGTGAGATAAATCTCTGCATTCTTAATCATTGGATGACGATTTAGCAGCCCTTCCATCTGATTCAAATCTAAAATTTCTTTACCTACACTTTCAAGACTATCACTACTTTGTATTAACAATTTATTAACCATAGATTTGGTTATCAAGGCAGAGCCATTCCCTTCGAATTGAACGATAATATCGGTTAGTTTTCGTGTCGAATTACGCGCATTAGAAAAAGCGTAAAGAAAGGCTATCGCTGCTATGAGCGATGCATACTTACCTATATTTAATAGCTTATTCTTCATTTAATTGATTTACAATATTCGCTACTTCTTCTCCAATATCACCTGCCCCTAAAAGCAGAACAACAGAACAACCGCTTTTTTTTATCTGCTCGGCGATGGCAGACTTTGTAATTAAAGTCTTATTAGGATGATTTATTTGTGCTAATAACCACTGCGAATCTATTCCAGGTATTGGCAACTCTCTTGCCGGATATATATCAAGCAACAACACTTTGTCAAAAGCAGCCAAACTTTCTGCAAAATCGGCAGCAAAATCTCGAGTTCGGCTATACAAATGGGGCTGAAAAACAACTAATTTCTTTTGTGAAGGATAAAATTCGGTCACTGCCTGATGTACCGCATTAATCTCACTAGGATGATGAGCGTAATCGTCTATTACTACTAGATTTTCGCTCTTTATTCGATACGAAAATCGGCGTCTTACTCCTTTAAAATCATGCAGCGCTTTGGGCAAACAATTGGTTGGGGTGCCAAGGGATATTGCCATACCCAAAGCGGTAACTGCATTTAATAAATTATGATGTCCCGGCAAGAAAAACTGCAAGTCCTCAAGATGTTCATTAGGGGTTATTAGATCGAATAAATAGCCTCCTTCTCTTATGCGAACATTCTCTGCTCTAAAAACAGCATCGTCTTCTATTCCCACAGAATATCCATCAAGTGGTAAACCATTACGCATTAAAAGTGTGCCGTTATCAGGTAATAAATTGGCAAACTCTTTAAACGACTCCTGTAGTGCTTCATGAGTGTTGTAAATATCCAGGTGGTCTGCGTCCATAGAGATAACACATGCGATATCGGGGCTTAAACTTAAAAAAGATCTATCAAACTCGTCTGCCTCAACCACGGTTATATCACTCCCATTAATTATAATGTTAGAGTTGTAATTTTCGCAGATCCCTCCTAAAAAAGCTGTTACTGGAAGGTCGCAAGCAGCTAACAAATGCCCCAGAATAGCAGAAGTTGTAGTCTTTCCGTGGGTTCCGGCCACTGCCAAACAGGTGGTTTCTTTTGTTATCCAGCCTAATAATTCTGCCCGTTTTACTATTGTAAATTGAGCTGTTTTAAAATACTCAAGTTGCATATGAGATTCCGGAACGGCTGGGGTATAAACGATTAATGCAGCTTGTTTATCTAAGTACTCCTGCGGAATTGCTTCTACCGTTTCGTCAAAATCGATTGCGATTCCTTCGTCTTGCAACTCCTTGGTAAGTACACTTGGTGTTTTGTCGTAACCAGCTACCTTTTTGCCTTGAGAATTAAAATAACGCGCTAGCGCACTCATCCCTATTCCGCCAATGCCGATAAAATAAAAATGCGATATGTTGTTTAACTTTTTCAATCTCTTAAAACATCGGTATTTATTAGTTTTTCAACTTGAGCCACTATTTCGTTTGTGGCATTTGGTTTGCCGAGTAATTTTATATTATTAGATAATCTTTCTTGTGTGTTCGGGCTATTAATTAAGTCTTTAAACAATAGTTCGAATTCGGCATCCAGAGCTTGTTCGCGAATAACCAAGCAAGCATCTTCTTTTGCAATGGCCATAGCATTTTTTGTCTGATGGTCTTCTGCCACATTAGGCGAAGGAATAAAAACCGTTGGTTTACCTACAAGAGACAATTCGGACACAGATAATGCTCCCGCTCTTGAGATAATAATATTGGCTGCCGCATAGGCCTTGTCCATTTGATATATAAAATCTTTTACAACCATGTTCTCATCTGTCAAATGCTTATACTGCTCATGATAAAAAGAACCACATTGCCACAATACTTGTACACCATTCTCTTTAAAAAAGTCTTTTCTAGCAGCGATAAGTTGATTAATGCGCCTCGCTCCCAGACTCCCACCAATAACTAGCAATACGGGCTTTGTTGTGTTAAGCCCAAAATATTCGCAGCCTTGCTGCTTAGTACTACCTATCGAAACCAAATCGTCTCGTACCGGGTTACCAGTTTGTACAATTTTATTTGCTGGAAAGAAGCGTTCCATTTCTGGATACGCCACGCATATGGTGCTCACCTTTTTTGCAAGCCATTTGTTAGTGATTCCGGCATGAGAGTTTTGCTCCTGTATTAAACAAGGAATTCCTGTATTACTGGCGGTGCGTAATAAAGGGGCACTGGCATAACCACCTGTACCGATGGCTATATCTGGCCTAAATTCTTTTAATATTTTTTTAGATGCGAAAAGACTAGAAATTAGTTTAAATGGGAAGGACAGGTTTTTGAGGCTTGTTTTGCGCTGAAGTCCAGAAATCCATAAGCCTTTAATCTTATAACCCGCCTTAGGAACCATTTGCATTTCCATTCGATCTTTTGCCCCTACAAACAAAAACTGAGCATCGGGATACTTTATTTTTAATGCATTTGCAATGGCAATGGCTGGGTAGATATGACCCCCAGTTCCTCCTCCAGACAATATAAATTTATATGGCTTCACTTAATATATCTAATGGGTTGTCTGAATCTGCCTCTACTATCACTTCGTCTTTATTCGCACTTACACTCAAAACCATTCCAAGGGCGAGGCAGGTCATCCAAATGGAGGTTCCGCCACTACTAACTAATGGTAAGGTTTGGCCCGTCACTGGGAATAATTCTACAGCAACTGCCATATTTATAAAGGCTTGAAAAACTATAGGCAAGCCTACTCCAATAACTAATAGTTTGCCAAAAAAGCTTTGGGCTTTGTATGCGACTATCACCAGTCTAAACAACAATAACATATACATAAGCATTAAAAACAGACCTCCAATAAGGCCCCATTCTTCTACAATTATGGCATAAATAAAATCACTTGACGATTGTGGTAAAAAGTTTTTCTGAACACTTTTACCTGGGCCAACACCTACTATTCCGCCAGAGGCGATGGCAATTTTTGCCTGCTGAATTTGATAATCTCCTTCTGAATCGGTATTGTCAAAAAAGTTGTCTAAGCGGCTCATCCATGTGTCTACTCTATTTGGGAATACATCAGGAAAAGCCTTTGCCGACACTATAAATAAGGTTAAAAATAGCAAGCCGGCTGCCAAAATTATTCCCAAGTATTTGTTAGGATAGCCTCCTACAAAAACGACCACTACAACCATACAAAAAACAATGGCAGCCGTACTAAAATTTGCAGGTAATATCAATCCAATAACCAGAAAAACTGGAAGCCATAAGGGCAATAAAGTCTCTTTAAAACTAACGGTTCTGTCTTTTATCTTTGATAAATAGCGAGCCACGTATGTTAGCAATACAACTGCGGCTAGGGTCGAGGTCTGAAAAGATACACCAACAAAGGGAATACGAATCCAACGGCTAGCGTTTGCCCCTTCGATCGTTGTACCCTCGGCTATCGTAATAAGCAGTAAGACTAAAACTATAGGGAGTGCAATAATCGATAAGCCTCTAAAGTATCTATATGGGATGCGATGTATACCATATAAAATTGCAAATCCCAATAACAAATGAGCAAAGTGTTTAACTAAAAATTTAAATGTATTACCGTCACCATACAAATAGGCCAAATTACTACTTGCACTGTATACAGGTAAAAAACTAAAGAGCGCGAGCAAACCTGCTACTGCCCATATAGCCTTATCTCCTTTTATATTTTTAAAAACACTGGCCATCTATAAATGTCTAACCGCTGCTTTAAATTGACGGCCTCTTTCTTCGTAATTTTCGAACAAATCAAAACTTGCGCAAGCGGGCGAAAGGAGTACAGAATCTCCCCTTTCGGCCATTCGATACGCTACTTTCACAGCTTCACTCATAGAGTTTGTTTCTACCAATAACTCTACTATATTTCCAAACGTTTCGATAATCTTAGTGTTGTCTACACCAAGGCAAATAATAGCTTTCACTTTTTCGTTTACTAAAGGCAATAAGTCTTCATATTCGTTGCCTTTGTCGATTCCTCCAACGATCCAAACAGTAGGTGTTTCCATACTGTCCAAAGCATAAAAAGTTGCATTTACATTGGTTGCTTTAGAGTCGTTGATGTACATCACTTTATTAATCTTAAGCACTTGCTCAAGCCTGTGCTCGACCCCATGAAAATGCTCTAAAGATTCGCGTATCGTTTCTTTCCTTATTTGCAAAAGTGTAGCCACTGTGGCGGCAGCCATTGCATTTTTAACATTGTGTTGTCCTTGTAATCCTAATGAGGCTATTGGCATGGTTTGAAATTTATTTTTAACTGTTATAATTATTTGATTGTTGTCTATATAGGCCCCTTGCGCTAACTTTTTTGTTAACGAAAAAGGCAGTTTTTGAGATTGTATGGGATTATTATCTAACCAGTTGGTAATAATTGGATCGTCTTCATCGTAAATAAAGTAATCTTGCGATGTTTGGTTTTTAACGATGCGAAACTTGGCTGCTACATAGGCTTGGAGCTTATTGTCGTAACGATCCAAATGATCTGGAGTTATGTTGGTAAGCACAGCAATATGCGGATTAAAGTCTACGATATCTTCTAGCTGAAAACTGCTCAACTCAATTACCATATAATCGTAATTGGCTTTTGCTACTAATCCAGCCATACTGTCGCCAATATTTCCGCCAAGGGCGACATTTAAACCAGCATTATCTAGGATATAGTGTGCAAGCGTTGCTGTGGTAGTTTTACCATTACTACCCGTAATCCCTATGATTTTACTTCGAGTGTAGCGAGCGGCAAATTCGACTTCAGAAATTACAGCGACACCCTTGTCTTTTAAAGACATTACTACAGATACCTTAGGCGAAATTCCTGGGCTCTTTACTGCTAAATCTGTATCGAGAATCTTCTCCAAACTGTGTTGGTTTTCTTCCCATTCAATCTCATGATGTAAAAGAACGTTTTTGTAGGTCTGTTTAATGCTTCCGTAATCGCTTACAAATACTTCCCAGCCCTCTTTTTGTGCCAGCAATGCTGTTCCTACGCCACTCTCTCCTGCGCCTAGCACTACTAGCTTCATTATCTAATCTTTAAGGTTACTATGGTTAGAATCGCCAGAAATATTCCAACAATCCAAAATCTGGTAACTATTTTACTTTCGTGAAATCCTTTCACTTGATAATGATGATGCAAAGGCGCCATTCTAAAAACTCGTCTGCCCTCGCCATATTTTTTTCGTGTATACTTAAACCAACCCACTTGCATAACAACCGACATATTCTCGATTAAAAAGATGCCACATAAAATGGGAATCAACCATTCTTTTCGGATGGTTATCGCTATCACCGCAATAATCCCACCTATGGTTAAACTGCCTGTATCGCCCATAAACACTTGCGCGGGATAAGT
>QIIH01000130.1 GCA_003229235.1 Flavobacteriales bacterium
GAATGCGAGTTGACGTTTAATCTTAGTTTGAATAGATCGTTTCTTTGAAATAATATCCTTGCCTAAATTTTTTATTCGTTGCCATTCCTGATCAGCCAATAGAAGTTGTCCCTGCGCACTGGCCATTTGCACACTTGAAACAAGAATAAGAGCTTGATTCTTCTTAACTTGATCACCCTTTTTTACAAAGCGATTTAAAATTTGAACTTGTATACGAGGGGCGATGATGATAGTGGCATAAGAATTTAACTGAACTTCACCCGTTGTTTTAATTTTAAAAGAAGTCGCCTGCGATGAATGACTGGCACTGAATAGCTTTGTTGTAATGTTAACTTCTTTTCTTTGTTTTAGCGTCAACGTCACTTTGCTTTCTTCATTATGCTTATCTGAACCGCCATGAGAGCCATGTTCTTTTTTGGATTCAGCCTGTTTATGAGACTCTTTTTTATGAGATTCTTCTTTATCTTCTTTATGAGCATGCTTTTCTTTACCTTCCTTGGGATTTTCTTTACTAATTGAGGGTCCTTTCGACTCGTGCTTATGATCTTCTTGCTTTTTAGTTTTGGATTTACTTTCGGACGCGTGATCGTGATTATCACCTGAGTGAGATTCAGTTTTCTGCTCAGCAGCTCGCATCCCTTGAGCAGAATCATTCTGATCACTACAGGAAATAACAATGGTACTGATACACATCAGTGTAAAAAAACGTAATTTGATTTTCATAAGCTTTGGCCTCTTTTAAAAATAAGTAAAAGATGCTTCCCTGCGTCTTTTATTTTACTTTAAGGAAGCTCTGACCAATTCGTCCATGAATTGTCAGAGATTTCTTAATGTTTGTGTTTGTGCTTATCTTTCTCATGACAAGCTTTGTGGTGTTTGCTATCTTTATTAGCGTGTTTTTCGCCTTTTTTATGCTCGTGTTTGCTATCAGCATGAGCCGTTTTACAGGCTTCTTTATGTGCGGACTTATCACCTTTCTTATGATCATGCGAACCTGTGTCGGCTAATAAGGGCAGGGTGGTAAGCGCTAAGCAAATACCTAGTATTTTAATTTTGTTTTTCATATTAATTCTCCTAATTAAATTTAATGTTGTTTGTAAGTAGGACTTTTGATTTGCCCCTTGGTATTAGTATTTATATTTGGGTTAATGCTGATTCCCGCCGCCAGTCTGTATTGAATTAATTCTTTTAGCGCTGCATCAACAAGAGCAAGGTACTGGTCTCTCGCTTCAAAATAAGTGTTTACCGCATCGACTAGCGTTAAGACGCCCGAATCGCCAGAGCGAAATCGACGTTTTGACTGAGTAAAAACTCGTTTTGCAGGCACAAGTATCGTTTTTTGGTAATGATTAGTTTGTTTAATCAAATGTGATAAATGCACCGTTCTACTTTTATAATTACTTTTTAAGTCGCGTTCAATGTACTTCAAGTCATATTGGCTTTTCGAGACTTCGGCGTTTGCTTTTTTTACCACATGACGACGTGTATTCCAGATGGGTAGAGGAATGCTAATTCCAACGCCGGTGACTTTGTCTGATCGATTATTGAATTCATCCTGTTCTTGAAAAATTCGTATATTAATGTTGTCCAAGCGGGATGCCTTGGCCACCGATAATTCTCTTCGTTTTTTATCGATAGATATTTTTGCCATTAGATACTGCGGGTGCTGAGCAATGATCGCATTGCTTTCCCCATCCAGAAATCGTGTATTATTCAGATCTAAATCTGATAATTTTATGGACATACCTCGTGGTAATTTTAGAAAATCCAGAAAGCGATTAAGCGCATCATTAGATTGTGTGCTTAAAAATAGAACTTGCTGGTGTGCTTTTTCGCGTACTATAATTAACCGATCGCGGTGAAATCGAGAAAGATCGCCAACACGACTTCTTATCTTGCCTATTTCCTGTAATCGAGTCGTTTCACTTAATCGAATTTTAGCTTGACTTAATTTTTGCCTCGCAAGTTGTAAGGCGTAATAAAATCCAGCGGATCTTGCTTCAAGTTGTAACCGATTCCATTTAGCTTTTTCCAGCGCATGACGATATTCCTCGTAAGCAACTTTTTTCAATTTGCCAAAGCGACCAGTGAGAGAAACCTCCTGACTTAGTTCAAGCGAATTAATTTGATAGCCACTTTCAACGTTTGATTTTTCTAAGCGATTATCAGATTGAATTTCAATAGTTGGGTTGGGCCATTTTCCAGCTTGGCGATATTGCGAATACTTTGATTTCACTTCTTGTTCAAGTGATTTTATTTCGGGTGTAATACGATAAACCCGTTTAATTACTTTTGTCATATCCCAGTAAGCAAGTTCATTGGGTCTGGATTCCGAGTGAACCATAAAGCTAAATATTGTTAGCGTTAATCCAACATAAAAGGTAATACGAAATCGCGGCAACATTCTAAATGAATATAAAGAAGACATGCTAATCCCTCGTCAAAATACAAACAGATTAATCCCATATAGAGACTATCTAGATAATAATAAATAAGTGTTGAAACTAAAAACTAGGAGAATAGAGCAGGGGGCGCACGTAAAATTGGTCTGAAGAAGAAACTGAAGAATAACGGATTTGCATTAAATTGAATACGCTGTATTCGCAGTGCAACTAAACCAGAAACTAATAGGAATAATATTGCCAACAAAAACAATAAGTCTGTATTAAAATCATGACTTGTTTTTTTGTTTGCGAAATTGTCATTAAGACTAACAACGGTTGCGTGTTTATGGTGATCTAGCGTATCTGCTTCAAAATTAGTGAATTGTATTTCAGAAGCGATATGGTCATTATTATTTTGGGAGCTGTGGTCATGAATATGTAAATGAATAGGGAACAACTGTGCCACCAATATCGCACAGGCAATCAATATTCCTATTCTCTTAGTCATTTTAGTAGACATACGCATACCAGTAAACATTCAATATTTGGACCAGATTGTAATTAAATAGTTCATCGGCGCCTATCATAGTATCTTAAGCTCTAAATATCAATTACGAACATAATACAACACAGAAACAGTTACTTAAGGTGATAACTTAGCTTGCTTTATCGGCTAAATAATTTAGCCGGAAAGTGATTTTTTAGTCTATTTTCTCGAACAGGAGGGTCGAGAGAGACAATTACGTCAACTTTCTAAAAATTATTGAACTGGTATTTGGCCCATCTATTACCTCTATATATTCAAATACAATTAATGATTATTCATCTAAAAGCCTGGTCTATATTTTAGTAGAAATAGTAATCTGAAAAGTGCAACAGGTCGATTTCAAACGCTGGCCGCTGTGTGGGGTACTAGGGACATATCGTCCGCATGTAACATTTCGGGGTAAAATTAATCAAAAACTAATGATTGAGAGCATTTAATACTATTTTTATGAGTCTTCGGTTAATAATTTTTGAATATTGTTTGGTGTTAACAATTTTTCTTAAGCCACTTGATTTACAGTCTTTCCGCGTCATCAGTGACTGTAAATATAGCTATTTGTTACACGCAGACGATATGTCCCTAGGACCCCAATTGGCCTCATGATTAAGATTCCCTCTGACATTAAAATCTACCTTGCGATTAAGCCTATTCACATGAATAAATCATTCGATGGTTTAAACGCACTGGTGGTGGACGTAATCGAGCAAAACCCAGTGAATGGCCATCTGTTTGTTTTTCACAATCGACGTGGAGATAAAATCAAGGTGTTTACCTGGGACCGTAATGGTTTCGGTTTATGGTACAAACGCCTTGATCGTGGTCGATATAAATTCCCAAGGACAGACTCATCAAGTGTCACCATCAGTTCCGATGATCTTAAATTGTTATTGGATGGAATTGATTTAAATAAATTAAAACGTTTACCCGAACTTTATTATGAAGCTGTACTTTAATAAGTCGTATGATAAAATAAGTGTATGGAAATAAAGACTATCAGTGATGATGAAGTGAGTCTCCTTAAGCTGCAACTAGTCGAGAAGCAGCATCGAATCGATTACCTAGAAACTCAGATCAGACTATTACGTCATCAAAAATTTGGTCAATCCTCAGAGACCTTCTCACCAGATCAGTTGTCTTTACTAGGCAACGAGTCAGATGAGTCCATTGAGCTCAACACTTTGCTGGAAAACCAAACCAGTACATTGGTTAAATCATTTGAGCGACGTAAAAAGAGTCGAATCATCATCGATGAGTCTTTACCCGTTGAACGGGTTATTATTGATTTAGAACCAAATGAGAAAACCTGCTCTTGCTGTCAAAATGAAATGACCCACATTAGCGAAGAAACTACACGCCAGGTGGAATACATACCCGCAACACTGAAGGCCGTAGACTACGTGCGTTTAAAGTATGCCTGTAAACACTGTGAAGGTGATATTAAACTCGCTAAACTACCTAATCGATTAATACCTAAAAGCATTGCCTCAGCTTCACTCATAGCATACTTAATTGTGAGTAAGTTTGTAGATCACTTACCCCTTCATCGAATCGAACGTCAGTTTGAACGGCTAGGTCTTGGTTTGCCCCGTAACATTCAATGCGATTGGCTATTAAAGATTGCAGACAAGTTATTGCCTTTGTATTGGCTTCTTAAAACCGAGGCATTAATCGGTCCTAGGCTTTGGACTGATGACACTATTCTACCCATGCAAAATGATATTAAGGACCGACATCGTACCATACAAGCTAGACTTTGGGTCTATATGGGTGGCAACTTAAATGATCCACCGACCGTTTTTTACGATTTTACTAGATCCAGATCGCAAGACGGGCCTTTATAATTAATGAAAGAGTATGAAGGTTATCTTCATGCCGATGCCTACAATGGCTACGACAAATTATTTATTGATGGGAAAATTAAAGAAGTGGCTTGTTGGTTCCATGCGAGAAAACGATTTTATGAGATTGCCAAGTTAACGAAAAAACCGCATCGAGCACACATTGCTTTGACCTACATTCAAAAGCTCTATGCAATTGAACGCGAGACTAAAGAACTAAAATTAGATTTTAATGAAATCAAGCTCTATCGACAAGCTTACTCTAAACCAATCCTGGAAGAGTATAAAGTCTGGTTAGATATACAGATTAATGCAGTCGCTGGAGGGGCACTTAAAGAGGCGTTAAAGTACACGTTAAATCAGCGGGATGCGCTCAATACTTACCTTGAAGAAGGTTATCTTATGATGGATAATAATGCATCGGAACGGCGAATGAAGCCAATCGCATTGGGTAGGAAGAATTATTTATTCGTGGGATCAGAGCGCGGTGGGCAGGCTGCTGCAATTTTTTATTCTATTGTAGAGACCTGCAAAAACTACGGCATTAATCCGCTGATCTATTTAACTGATATTTTAACTAAATTGCCTAACTGTAAAACAGAAGAAGATTATAAAGCGTTGCTACCTGGCAATTGGATTTAAAAATGAAGGAGAGACGCTTACCAATACTGAGTGATGAGAACACAGAAATAGCAGACTGGGTATTGCGACTACCCTTCGCTTATAAGCGGTGCGGCTACGGCAGGGTATAAAAGCTTTAAACTCGAATCAGGCAGTAAAATTTTATACTTTTATGGATCATCGACTAAATCATTCCCAGGTGCTACATGCCATTTTACAAGAAATTTACTATTTTCTTTCGAAAATATAATCTCTGGCCAAGATACTTCCGGTTCATTCCCGGGTCGAAGGTGTGATAAATGAGGTATACCAAGGAAACCTCCATCAAGATGCTTACGGCTATGAACACTGCCATTTATCAACATCACTGGTTTAGCAAATTTTTTGATGCCATTTAAAAGTGCGTTTCTAAATTCTGTACACCCCTCAACAAGACACCCAACAGGATTCGAATGCATAAATAAAACCATTGCATCCCTGTCAGCACTAATGGCATCAGCAAAGTTTTTTTTCATGAATGAAGTATTTGAATGAAGTATATTAAATATTGTATCTTGACTCAGTGGATAATCCCCCGGTAAATCTGGTAACACTAGCATTACAAACATAACGTTCTTATAAGTCCAAACTGTATTTTCAATCATTCTCTTTTGCCGTGTCACTATAACAGTACCATGCTTTTCATTTGTACCTGTAACCGATTGCAACAAAGGAGGGTTTTTTAAGATCACAGAACGAAAAATACGCAAGGCTCTTGGAGAATCTTTGCAATCACTATATTCATTGTCGCCAATAGTGATTAAAAATGGTATCGGTGATTTTGAGAATGTTTCAGAACGTAATTTATATAAATCTCTTGAACATTTCGTTTTTCCCGAGAAAATGTCGCCAATATGAACTACAAAGGAAATATCTTTCTTTGCCATATCTTCAAAAGACTCTACCAAAAATTGCAGCTCAACATCGCTATCAAAGTAAGGAGTATCACCTACGGCAGAAAACCGGACGAGTTCTATTTTAGAACATCCGATATTTAATAATAAAATAAAAATAATATAAAATATCTGTTTCATTATTGGCTCCTT
>QIIH01000127.1 GCA_003229235.1 Flavobacteriales bacterium
AACTAACTGATGCCCAAACTCGTATTCCAGTTTTAGAAGAAGAGATAAGATTTTTACTAATTCCTCAAGACCCAGAAGATGCTAAAAATGTCGTGATGGAAATTAGAGCAGGTACTGGAGGAGACGAAGCCAGTATTTTTGCGGGAGATCTATTCAGAATGTACACTAAGTACTGTGAAGGTAGAGGTTGGCGCTGCGATATTGTAAGCCTCAATGAAGGTACAGCAGGAGGTTTTAAAGAAGTGATTTTTGAAGTTTCTGGAGAAGATGTGTACGGAACTTTAAAGTTTGAAGCTGGTGTACATCGCGTACAACGTGTTCCTCAAACAGAAACACAAGGTAGAGTACATACCAGTGCTGCTACTGTGATGGTGCTACCTGAGGCCGAAGAGTTTGATTTGCAATTGGATATGAGCGAAGTACGTATTGAGCGTACCACATCAACAGGTCCTGGTGGGCAGTCTGTAAACACAACCTATTCTGCAATTAAGCTGCATCACGAGCCTACCGGAATGATTGTGAGTTGTCAGGATCAAAAATCTTCTCATAAAAACTTAGAAAAGGCACTTAAGGTGCTTCGTTCACGCTTGTATGAGATAGAACTTGCCAAAAAGCAAGCAGCAGACTCTGAGAAGCGTAAGAGTATGGTTTCTTCGGGGGATAGATCGGCAAAGATTAGAACTTATAATTATTCGCAAGGTCGAGTAACCGATCATCGCATTGGTCTTACACTTTACGATCTTGGGAATATTATTGATGGGGATATTCAAAAAATCATTGACGAACTAATGATGGCAGAAAACACCGAAAAACTTAAAGAAAACAGCGACCTTCTTTAATGACTACACAGCAACTCATAGCACAAATTCGCAAAAAACAATCGTTTTTATGCATTGGGTTAGACGTAGATTTAGAGAAAATACCTGCGTATTTATTACAAGAAGAAGACCCAATCTTCGCTTTTAACAAAGCAATTATTGATGCGACACATCATTTATGTGTGGCTTATAAACCCAATACTGCCTTTTATGAGGCCTATGGTCTTAAAGGGTGGAGGTCTTTAGAGCGAACCATCGATTATTTAAATGCGAATTATCCTGAGATATTTACGATAGCAGATGCTAAACGGGGCGATATTGGCAATACTTCTACTCGTTATGCCAAGGCATTTTTCGAGCAAATGGCCTTCGATTCGATTACAGTAGCGCCTTATATGGGAAGGGATTCTGTAGAGCCGTTCTTAGCATTTAAAGACAAGCACACCATTTTATTAGCGCTTACCTCTAATCAAGGCGCCTTTGATTTTCAAACCTTGCGCGTTCCAGACTTAGAACTCTATAAGCGAGTGATTAGTACAAGCGCCAAATGGAAGAATGCTCAGAACTTAATGTATGTGGTAGGAGCAACCAAAGCAGAGTTTTTGGCTGATATTCGTGAAATTGTTCCTAAAAGTTTCTTGTTAGTTCCTGGGGTTGGAGCACAAGGTGGAAGCTTAGGCGAAGTTTGTAAATACGGAATGACGTCTGATGTTGGTTTGCTTGTAAATTCTTCTAGAGGAATAATTTATGCTTCAAACGGTCACGATTTTGCAGCAGCAGCAGCAAAGAAAGCCAGAGAGCTTCGAATGCAAATGAAAGCGATTCTCGATGCTGTTTAAAGATCAGCTTGGCGATACAATTGAACTTTCACAACCTCCCAAACGAATTATTTCGCTTGTACCTTCTCAAACCGAACTGCTGATTTATTTAGGGCTAATAGATAAGTTAGTAGGCATAACTAAGTTTTGTGTTCATCCAACAGCCCTTCGTGCTCAAAAAACCGTTGTTGGTGGAACCAAACAAGTTAATCTAGAAAAGATAAAGGCCTTAACCCCCGATTTAATTATTGCGAACAAAGAGGAGAATACTCAGCAAATGGTCGAAGATTTAAAGACTATTTGCCCTGTTTGGGTAAGTGATGTAAATACTTTGGAAGATAATTATTCGCTCATAAATCAATTAGGTGATCTGTGTGATGTTAAAAAGAAAGCTACACTATTAGTAGGCCGAACAAGAGAAAAACAGCAATTATTTGTTGAAAAAATAAAGGAAGTTCCACTGGCTTCGGCAGTATATCTTATTTGGAACGAACCAATAATGGGCGCGGGAAGTCCGAGTTTTATCGATGCTCTTTTGCAGTTGAATAAATTCAATAACCTATTGTCTATTGAGGAATCTCGATACCCACAAGTGGAATTGGTAGCCCTAGAAAAAGCCCAACACATATTACTCTCAAGCGAGCCTTTTCCGTTTACAGAAAAACACTTGCATTCTTTTGGTGAAAAGTCAAATGCCACACTTTCGTTAGTAGATGGAGAATACTTTAGCTGGTATGGCTCAAGACTGTTAAAGGCCTTCGATTATTTTGAAGAATTGCAACGCAACTTAGGACGAATTAATTAGTCTTGAATCGCGAAAACACGCCGCAATAAGTCTGTAGTTCGAGACGATACTTTGTTTCTAATCTCTTTTTCTTCGACCGCAATCATGGTATAAACACCTTTAAGTGCCTCTGAATCGGTAAGATCTGGGTTTACCTTATTTACAAAAGGAATGGTATTGTATTTGGTAATGATATTCTCCCAAATCTGATCTGCACCAACACGCCCAAACGAGCTTTGTATTACAGGATTAAATTTTGAATATAAACTGCTGGAGGTCTTGCCTTTTAAATAACTTGTTGCAGCATTATCTTGCCCCAATAAAATATTTTTCGCATCGTTAAATGTGATGTCTTTAACCGCATCAACAAAGATTGGAGTGGCTTCTTTTACTGCATCTTCGGCAGCTCGGTTTAGCGCTTTTATACCTGAGTTGGCAAGGCTCGAAAGCCCGATATCACGTAAGGCTTGATCTACTTTTTGCAATTCTTCTGGCAATAGAATTTTAACCAACTCATTTCTATAAAAACCATCGGTGGCAGTTAATTTAGTCACTTGCTTATCGATTCCAAAATCTAGTGCTTGTCTAAGGCCATTCGCCATTTCTTGTGTACTCAAACCTGAAACACCGCCTGGAAGGTTATTTACAACTTGTTGTAACTCTCCGCAGGAGAGGGTAGAAAAAACAAAAATAATCAATACAAATTTCTTCATGACTTGGGATTTTAGGATATAGCAAAAATACAAAAATCAGCCGCAAATATTGTACCTTAGCGCTTTAACTCGCTTTATGCATTAGACCTTCGTAATGAGGGTTTAAACACCAATAAAATAAGATGTTTTCCTTACTAAATCATAGCATCACTATGGTGAGAGAAGAAAACATAGCACAGCGACTTATTTTGCAGGTGTTTTAAGCAGTAATAGATTTGCTAATGCATAAAGCGAGTTTAAACACCAATATAAACTAATGCTTCAAGCAACACCTTATAAACCTAAAAACAAAGTTAGAATAGTAACTGCCGCTTCACTTTTTGATGGCCACGATGCTGCCATTAACATCATGCGTCGTATTATTCAGAGTACGGGAGTAGAAGTGATTCATTTAGGGCACGATCGCTCTGTAGAAGAGGTTGTTAATACAGCAATTCAAGAAGATGCCAATGCCATAGCATTGACGTCGTATCAGGGTGGGCATAACGAGTACTTTCGTTATATGTACGATTTGTTGCAAGAAAAAGGAGCAGGTCATATTAAGATATTTGGTGGGGGTGGGGGTGTGATTCTTCCAGAAGAGATTAAAGCTTTAATGGACTACGGAATCACTAAAATTTATTCGCCAGACGATGGTCGAAAGATGGGCCTTCAAGGAATGATTAACGACCTTGTTAAAACATCCGATTTTCCTGTTGGAGATTCATTAAATGGCGAAGTAGATGAACTCGAAAATAAAGTGCCAGGAGCTATTGCTAGAATCATTTCATCGGCAGAGAATTTTCCAGAAGTCTCTAAAGCGACGATGGATGTAATTCATTCCAAAAATAAAAATTCTACAACTCCAGTACTTGGGATTACAGGTACCGGGGGATCAGGAAAATCTAGTTTAGTAGACGAGCTCGTACGTAGATTTTTAGTAGATTTTCCAGAAAAAACTATTGGGCTTATCTCTGTAGATCCTTCTAAACGTAAAACCGGTGGAGCATTGCTGGGCGATCGTATACGGATGAATGCGATTAATTCGCCGCGAGTTTATATGCGTTCTTTAGCGACAAGACAGAGCAATTTAGCCTTGTCTAAATATGTGCAAGAAGCTATCGAGGTATTAAAGGCGGCAAATTTTGATATAATTATTCTAGAAACATCTGGGATTGGGCAAAGTGATACAGAGATTATAGAACACTCTGATGTGTCTTTATATGTAATGACTCCGGAGTTTGGTGCCGCTACTCAATTAGAGAAGATTGATATGCTCGATTTTGCAGATATCGTGGCAATAAATAAATTTGACAAGCGTGGAGCCTTAGATGCACTTCGCGATGTAAAAAAGCAATACGTGCGCAATCATGGTTTATGGCACGAAAATCACGACAATCTTCCTGTTTACGGTACTATCGCTTCTCAGTTTAACGATCCAGGAATGAACACCTTGTATCGTAAAGTTATGGATACACTGGTAGAGAAAGCATCGGCCGATTTAAATAGCACTTATACCATCTCAAGCGAGATGAGCGAAAAGATATTTATAATTCCTCCAGCAAGAACGCGTTATTTATCAGAAATCGCTGAGACCAATCGCGGCTACGATAATAAAGCAAATGTGCAGGTAGAAGTGGCTCAAAAGCTTTATGGAATTTATAAAACGCTCTGTTCTGTTTTAGAAATTGACGCCAAAATTGCGAAGGTGTCACTCTTAGATACGAATGGAATTGTTGAGGTTGAATTACAGGCACATCTAAACTCAGATAACGAGTTATTTGTCGGGCTCCTTAAAAAGGAATTCGATAAAGTAAAAATGGATTTAGATCCTTATAACTGGGAAGTATTAATGCAGTGGGATGCTAAAGTGTCTCGCTATAAAGATCCGGTCTACAGTTTTAAAGTTCGCAACAAGGAGATAAAAATTGACACGCATACAAAATCGCTATCTCAGAGCGATATCCCTAAAGTAGCCTTGCCAAAGTATGAGGCTTGGGGAGAAGTATTAAAATGGTGTTTACAAGAAAATGTACCTGGCGAGTTCCCGTTTACTGCAGGGCTTTATCCGTTTAAAAGAACTGGAGAAGATCCAGCGAGAATGTTTGCTGGAGAAGGGGGTCCAGAACGCACCAATAGACGGTTTCATTATGTGAGTATGGGTCTGGATGCCAAGCGGTTATCTACGGCTTTTGACAGTGTAACTTTATATGGTAACGACCCTGGTCTTAGGCCAGATATTTATGGTAAAATCGGGAATGCTGGTGTTTCTATTTGTTGTCTAGACGATGCGAAAAAATTATATTCTGGGTTCGACTTGAGCAACCCGATGACGTCTGTAAGTATGACGATTAATGGGCCAGCTCCTATGTTGCTTGCCTTTTTTATGAATGCTGCTATCGACCAGAATTGTGAAAAACACATCACAGAAAAGGGTCTCGAAAAAGAAGTAGCCGTAAAAATTAAGGCGTTGTACAAAGGTAAAAAGCGTCCAGAATATTACGGTGATTTACCAGAAGGAAACAACGGATTGGGTCTTATGTTACTCGGAGTAACTGGAGATCAAGTACTGGAATTGGATGTATACAACAAAATTAAAACCGAAACTTTACAGCAAGTTAGAGGTACTGTGCAGGCCGATATATTAAAAGAAGATCAGGCACAAAACACATGTATTTTCTCGACAGAGTTTGCGCTTAGATTGATGGGAGATGTGCAAGAGTATTTTATCGAAAAGCAAGTGCGGAACTTCTATTCCGTTTCAATTTCTGGATATCATATTGCCGAGGCTGGAGCAAATCCGATTACACAATTGGCGTTAACGCTATCCAATGGATTTACTTATGTTGAGTATTACCTTAGTCGTGGAATGGATATTAATAAGTTTGGACCCAATTTATCGTTCTTCTTTAGCAACGGAATCGACCCAGAATATGCTGTTATAGGACGAGTAGCCAGAAAAATTTGGGCTAAGGCCTTAAAGCATAAATATGCAGCCAATCCTAGGGCGCAAATGCTTAAATATCATATTCAGACATCAGGACGTAGCTTACATGCTCAGGAAATCGACTTTAACGATATTAGAACAACCCTACAGGCCTTGTACGCGATTTACGACAATTGTAATTCGTTACATACCAATGCTTACGACGAAGCCATTACAACACCTACAGAAGAAAGTGTGAGGAGGGCTATGGCTATTCAACTTATTATAAACAAAGAGTTGGGCTTGGCAAAAAACGAAAACCCTATTCAAGGAGCTTTTATCATCGAAGAACTCACAGACTTGGTTGAAGCAGCCGTTCTTACAGAATTTGATCGCATCACAGAACGCGGCGGTGTTTTAGGCGCTATGGAAACTATGTATCAGCGTTCTAAAATTCAAGAAGAGAGTTTGTATTATGAGACCTTAAAGCATAATGGCGAATTCCCTATTATCGGGGTTAATACATTTTTAAGCAGTACAGGTTCGCCAACGGTTCAGCCTGCAGAGGTGATTAGAGCCACAGAAGAAGAGAAGCAAGCACAAATTGACACACTGGAAAATCTCAAGAAGTATTTTGCACAAGAAACCCCCGAATTACTGGCAAGCTTGCAAACAAAGGCAATTGAGAACGAAAATATTTTTGAAGCTTTGATGGAAGTATGTAAGAAGTGTTCGTTAGGAGAAATCACACATTCGTTGTTCGAAGTAGGAGGGCAGTATCGTCGTAATATGTAAGAACTCAGGTTAAGAGATTGTTCTAAAAAGTAAGCATCCAATTGCGTTGCAATTTTCTAAACTTTTTTAATTCTGAACGTAAAAGTGGTAGAAACTCAGACCCGTTACTATTTGCACCTTCGAGGCGTTCGCAGTTTTTGTTTAGCATAGAAGCCAATCTAGATACATAGGCAGCATGCTTATATTTAATCTCGCTTAGAGAGTTTTGCTCAGCTTTAAGAATTTCTGGCCCAAGGGAAACAGATTGCTGAACAATATCACCTGAGAAATAAATATGAGGATCTTCACTACCATCACTTTTTATCACAGCAAGATCTTCAGACAAATAGTCTGCGATGCTTCGCGAAAGCATAAAGATATCTACCGCCTTTTTGTAAATAGGCGATTGCTGCATATGGCTTGGCAAATTAGGTATCATAGCAATTAACTCAGTCTGAGCCATTATTGTATCAAATTTAGTAAGAACTACTTACATGAGTCTATAATATTTAAAGATAAATGCTTAAATTGCTTTAATTATTTTCAATTTTACATAATATTGCTTTAAAATGAACATAGATACGCTTAGCTGGAAGATATTGAGTTGTTTGCAAAAGAACGCTAGACAGTCTAATGCAGAAATTGGCAGAACCGTAGGAATTACGTCTCCAGCAGTTGCAGAACGAATAAGAAAGATGGAAGATGCCGGTTTAATAATGGGTTATGGTACCAATATTTCGCCTTTTGAGGCAGGGTATCAACTCACGGCAATAATAACCATTCGGGCGTTTATGGGGAAGCTAAAACCGTTTTTACAAACAGTCCCTAAATTTAAAGAAGTGGTGAATTGTTACAGAATTACTGGTAACGAAAACATTGTAATGGAAGTAGTATTACGCAATCAGGTTCATTTAGAATCCCTTATCGATAAACTTATTGTTTATGGTGAAACTAAAACCCAAATTGTATTGTCTAGCATTATAGATGAAGCTCCAATAATCTCTGTAAAAAAGCATTAGTCTTTAATATTTATATGAGGCACGGTTTCTAGATCCCAGTCTATTACCAGTCCCTTTGCGAGTCTTTTGGCTACATCCTTTCCGTAAAGTAATTCGGCAGTAAATAAAGCAGCTTCGAAGCTTTTGGCACCTCCAACCGAGGTTATGTATTTTCCGTCGCGAACAAAGAGTACATTTTCGCGTACGTCTAACTGCGGAAACATATCACGATACGCAGCTACATCGCTTGGGAATGTGGTAGAAGCAACATCGTCCAGCAATCCTGCCTTTGCTAATACAAAAGCCCCGTCACAATGAGATGTAACAAACATAGCCTCTTGGGCCACTTTTCTTACCCAGTTAATCATTTGATCGTTTTCTAAATCGGTATCCAAATGATGTTCTGCACTCGGGACAACAAGGATGTCTATTTTTGGAATAGAATCACTGGTGTAATTATAGTCTGGAAGCAATCTAATGCCTTCAAACGTCCGAACAGGATCATCTGTATTGGCAACCAAAAATACGTTCATAGCTTTAATGCTATCTCTGTAAATGGTATGTTGAAATATATCGAATGGAGCCGTCAACTCTGTATTAAATGTTCCGTCCATAATTAAAAACGCTACGTTATAGCGGTTCGGGTCAAGAGCAGGAAACTCTTTATGGATAACATCATTTTCTTGCTCAACAACTGGTGCTGTAGACCAATTGTTACAAGCAATAAAAACGAACACTAGCAGAAATAATAATGACTGTCTCATGGCACTAAAGTAATCGATTTTTGCAACCTTTTGTGCAAAATAAAACATCCTATAGTAACTAAAATGAGTAAAAGCGTAAATATATATCGTGTTGCCTCGAAACCTAGAAATTCTGTTAGGTTCATACCAGAACTATGTCCAACAACATGAGAAAATGCCCAGCTCATACTAAAAAGCCCCATATAAGTTCCTTTTCGCTGGCGCCAGTCTCCTGTCTGTGCTTAACCCTAATTCTTCTTCAACTTTTCTTTCTGTCCTTTTTTGCATTGCCCAAAAAAGGACGAAAAAACTCTAGCCCCAGCTTAGTCGATTTTTGCCTTTT
>QIIH01000487.1 GCA_003229235.1 Flavobacteriales bacterium
CCAGCTTCATCGTATTTTAATTTTTGAAGCGTCCCTAAACGAAACCCGGCATAACCTCCCAGCCCAACTTTTATTTTTTTGCGAGTACTGTATCTAAAGTAATTTTCTCCTTCCTTTTTTCTCGAAGGTCCAAATTCGAAATGCACCGGAAACACTAAGTTATCTATTCTGAGTTTAGACTTATCTAAATCAAATTCAGAAACCTGCAACTCGGTTTCGCTCCCTGTGTCTACAAAATAACGATTGTCTGTAGGTTTTAGACCGCTTTGTACAAACGAAAAACCGTATTTAAATCGAAGCCAATTGCTCTCTTTAAAAACACGTGTCTTCCATGCCCAACCAAATTCGGCAAAACGGCTACCACCAACCTCAAAATCACTGTCACTTAGAGAGTGCCCATCACCAATTGCGTTGCTTAAACCAAAAGCAAATACAAAATCGCTAGTTGTACGCCTATCGTACTTACGTTTGCGCGAAGTATATTCTACATCAACCAATTGCCCTTCAGTAAAAACATTAATTTCTATTTTGTTTATAGTCCCTGTTGGCACCCCATTACGCTCAATAAAAGCTATCTTATTGTTTACAATGGCTACTCGATTCTCTATGTTTAATGCGCGACGTTCGGCTGCTGTTCTTTTGAGCGTATCTGCCTCGTCTGCTGTAATTTCTTTATTTTCTAAGCGACGATTAATGCTCATCACTTCGTTTTTAAGCGCATCTTTTTCTTCTTGCTCGATTTGCTCAATTGACGCATTTAAGATTTCGATCTGCTGCTCTGCAGTTTCTTTGTCTTGTGCTCTAAATTGAGCTGTAGAAAGCAACCACATGGTGATTGCCATAGCATAGATAATGATTTTCATAAGATTTGAATTTGATAAGAGCTTCGGCCTCTTTCGAGGCCATTGCCCTGATTGATTGATGAATTAATTGTTTCGATCTGCCATTGCAGTTCGTATTTTACTGTAGCCATCGCCTAAAGCGTCGAATACTTTATCTCTAAAAGATTGTTCTAAATCGAATTCTACCTGATCGAGCAAAGCCATAGCATCTACTTTTTGAGTGAGTGGATTTATTAGAGGTTTATTCTTAAGGTCATCTTGTGCCGCGTCTAAAAGTGCCACTACCTCGGCTTCAGAAACCTCACTATTTTGCGCTTGCAAATCTAGAATATCGCTCACTACTTGATCTACTTTAGTTTCGAATGCACTTTTATCGTTAGTTATATCTGTGGTTGCAACCTCACTAATAGATACTTCTGACTTAGGTATAATTATCTCCTGACTTTCTTGAATAACTGTGGGTGTATTTTTTACTCTCGCAATCACAATTTCTGGCTTTTTCTCAAGCGGTTTTTGTTGTTTTTCTAAATTTTCTCGCTCTACAATAACCTTTGTCTCTGGCTGTTGAGTTGCAATTTCTGTCTTTGGACTTTCTAATTCTGTTTCGGGTTGTACAAACTCATTTTGCGTATCGATCTCAACAAATTCTTGTTGCTTTTCATTGCCCTCACCTTTAAATAAAAGAGAACCAATAATAACTAGCCCAACAAACCCTGCCGCAATCGCCCACCAAATAGGGGTTCTTTTTTTATTCTTTCCTTCATCTAACTTAGAAGCGAGCCTATTCCAGCTGTCTTCAGAAGGAGTGATGCTTCGCTCAGAAAGCGTCTCTTTTATGTTCTCTTCGAATTTAAGTGGTGCCATAACTCGTATTGTTTAATGTTTTTAGTTGTTTTTGTAGCATCTTTCGTGCTTTAAACAACTGTGTTTTTGAGGTGCTTTCGCTTATTTTTAAGTGAGTTGCAATCTCTGCATGCTTATATCCTTCTATTGCGTACATCACAAAAACAATTCTATATCCGCTAGGTAGCCCATCAATTAATTGCTGAATACGATCCAAATCAAGACTGGTTTCTAAATAGTTTGCATGTTGCTCTGTGGCATCGATACTTGCCTCGTCTTCAAAATATATCTTCTTTTCTTTTCGCAAAAAGGAGATACATTCTCGTGTCATAATTCGGCGTAGCCAACCTTCAAAACTTCCAGCTCCAGTAAACTGTTTCAAATTTTTAAAAGCCTTAAAAAAACCAGAAAGCATTACCTCTTCTGCTCTGTCTGTCACTTTTATATACTGTCTGCAAATACTCAACATTTTAGGAGAAAACATAGCGTATAGCTGCTCTTGCGCCCTTCTGTTGTCTTCACAGGCTTTTGCAATTAGTTGTTCTAAATTGGTATGTAAATCGATTACTTTCACTCAAACTTTTTAGGCCTGCTATCTTATAGACGCAGCAAATAGTTAAAAGGTTGCCTGAGGGGCAAAAAAATTATTTATAATACCGCAAAAGGGTAGGCCTTTTTACTTTTTACGATCTATAACGTACTCAATCATAAGCTGTAGAGCACTTTTGTATTCGGAGTCTGGATAGGTAGTTAAAAGCTGCATTGCTTCTTGCTGAAATTCTTTCATTTTCGAAACTGCATACTCTAAGCCACCGGCTTGTTTTACGTATGCAATTACCTCATCAACTCTCTTTTTATCGGTATTATGGTTTTTGACAGAATTTATTAGCCATCGCTTTTTCTTAGCATCGGCAGTGTTCAAGGCATAAATTAAGGGTAAGGTCATCTTTTTCTCCTTGATATCTATACCCGTGGGTTTGCCAATTTTTTCTTTGCCATAGTCGAATAAATCGTCTTTGATTTGAAAAGCCATCCCAATAAGTTCGCCAAATTTACGCATCACCTCTACTTCTTCTTTAGAAGTATTAACAGACTGCGCGCCCATAGCACAACAGGCTGCAATGAGTGTGGCGGTCTTTTGACGAATAATTTTATAATAAACATCTTCTGTTATGTCTAGTTTGCGGGCTTTCTCTATTTGTAGTAGTTCGCCTTCGCTCATTTCGCGAACAGCGCGAGAGATAATTTTGAGTAGGTCAAAATCGTCGTTGTCGATGCACATAACCATCCCTTTAGAAAGTAAAAAATCGCCAACCAAAACGGCAATCTTGTTTTTCCAAAGTGCGTTGATCGAGAAAAACCCTCTGCGTTTATTACTGTCGTCTACAACATCGTCGTGAACCAAAGTCGCAGTATGAATAAGCTCAATAACGTTGGCGCCTCTAAAAGTGCGTTCGTTTACATCGCCATTATTAATCATCTTGGCAACAAGAAAAACAAACATAGGGCGCATTTGTTTTCCCTTGCGGTTAACTACGTAGTGCGTGATTTTGTTGAGTAGGGGTACTTTAGAAGACATCGAAATAGAAAACTTTTTCTCGAAAAGCTCCATCTCGTGTTCTATGGGAAGTTTTATTTGTGAAACCACCTTCATGAGCTACAAAGATAGGTAAATTAAGGCCGCCCTCATTGTTGTTTGTTTGCCAATTGTCCGCAAGCGGCATCTATGTCTTTACCACGGCTGCGGCGCACGGTAACAGGAATTCGATGCTTTTCTAAGCCTTCAATATAGGCGTCCAAGGCTTTAGAGTCTGCTTGTTTAAATTTTGGATCTCCTATGGGGTTGTATTCTATAATATTTACTTTACACGGTACCGCTTTACAAAATTGCACCAAGGCATCTATGTCTTCTTGCTTATCGTTAATACCTTCCCAGACCACGTATTCGTAGGTGATTTTTTTACTGGTCTTCTCGTACCAATATTCTAGAGCTTCTTTTAAATCGACCAGCGTAAAGCTTTTGGCAAAAGGCATAATAGACTCTCTAGTTTCTTGAATCGCGCTATGAAGCGAAACGGCAAGGTTAAACTTAACCCCATCGTCTGCCATTTTTTTAATCATTTTAGGCACACCCGAAGTAGAAACTGTGATTCGCTTGGGAGACATTCCGAGCCCTTCTTTATCGGTGATTTTCTCTATAGAAGCCAGCACATTTTTGTAGTTCATAAGTGGCTCGCCCATACCCATAAAGACAATATTAGACAGTGGTCTATTAAAATAGAGTTCGCTCTCTCTGTGGATAGCAACTACTTGATCGTAAATTTCGTCTGGGTTTAAATTGCGCATGCGTTTTAGCCTAGAAGTAGCGCAAAACGAGCAATCGAGACTACAGCCTACTTGGCTAGAAACACAAGCCGTGGTACGATCTTTAACCGGTATAAGCACAGACTCTACCACTAGGCCATCATGTAATTTAACCGCGTTCTTGATTGTACCATCATTGCTTTTTTGCATATAATCTACCGCAATATGATTAATCACAAAATGAGTTTCTAAAAGCGTTCTAGTTTCTTTAGACAGATTGGTCATGTCTTCGAACTTATGACAACCCTTAACCCATAGCCATTCGTACACTTGGTTTCCTCTAAAGGCTTTATCTCCCACGCCTACAAAAAACTCACGTATTTGATCTTTAGATAGGGTTCGTATGTCTTTTTTGGTATCCTTCACTTGGCAAAATTACTATAATTGGTTTAGTTAACCCCATAAAAAAGCCCTTCTGTTTTTGAAGGGCTTTTGTAATGTACTTGTGTTATTTTTTAATGCCTAACAATTATCTTCTTAGTAATGCTAGCATTGTTTTGGTTGTCTATAATCTTAATAAAATAAATACCTTCTGAGTAACTAGAAACATTTAATTCGTTGTTCACAGCGTTAAATGTTCCGCGTTTTATAAGCTGACCCATAATTGAGTATACTTCGAAATCAAGATCTGTTCCACCAAAGTTTACAACATTTAATATGGTAGATGCAGGATTCGGGAAGATCGAAAGGTTTGTCTCAAACTGGAAGTCTGTAATAGACAGTATCTCTAAGGTATCGCCTGCTGTTCCATCAGGATCTAACCAAGGCTGCAAACTATTAGAAGAGGAAGCCCCAAAGTCCCATGATTTGTCAAAGCGGCCATATATATCAGCCCCATTGTTATCATTGGTTCCAGTACATGCAGCAAAGCCTCCAGCAAGTTGCCCAACTATTAATCCATTTTGATCGAATAATGCAGAACCAGAAGACCCACCTTCGGTAACACCTATGTCCCAACCGTTACCGCCGCCACCGTCAGTGCCAAGGCCATTAATAACCCACATTTCTGTAGTTGGGTTTCCGTTAAAAGGAAATGTTGATTTAAAAGGTGGATCATCGTCACGACAAACCTTCATTATGTCTCCACTAGGGTGGTGTATTCCTATTGTAAAATCAGGAATTGCAGTTGTACTTCTGTTCCAACCTGCCCAAACTAAGTTCCAAGCAGAGGGTAGCGATCCGTTGATTCTAACCAACATAACGTCCGATTCTGAGTTGGTAGCCAAACGAGTAGCTCCACTTGTCGAATTAAAAGCACTTGACGTACTCCCTGCTGTAGTTGCGCAAACTGGTGAAGGGCTTCTCCAGTTAAATCTGAACGACCAAGTAGACGGCGACCCAACATCACAGTGATTTGCACTTAAAAAATAAGGTTCTCTATCGTTATTTACATTATTAATTAGGGTTCCAGAACATAATCCGCCTCCTAAAATAAATAGTGCCACAGAACGCTTTAAGTCTTCCTTTATCGGATCCCAATCTGCTCCTACCGGGCAATCAACATCGTGATTACAGTTACCAGAGTCATTGAGGCCTTTGGCCAACAAATCGGTTTCGGTTACAGAACGATACCCATGCACTACCTTCGAAACATTTAGTTTTCCTGCACCACGAACGGCTTTTGGTTCGTGATATTCGATCCAGATGTTATCACCATCTATCATCCAAGTACCTAACATTTCGTCTTCATTATTAAAAGAGCTTGTATAGGCTCCTAATAAGCTACTACGGTCATCGCTGTACAAATAGACGCTAGCTCCCGCAGGAAGTTTATACTGATCAAAAACAAAGTTTATTGTTTTTGCGCCTTCAGAAACGATATTAAGTCTCCAAACTCTATCGCCGTTTGGCAATATATCCCAAACACCAGAGTTATCCACTCCAAGGTCTACACCATGCTCAATCCCAAAGCGCCAAGGAGCATCTTTTCGAGCGTCGTTTATAGCATCTTCTGCATAAATAACTTCAAAATCGATAGCTTCCATCACCACAGGACTAGTGGCCGATCTGTTTGGTATATCCCAACTTTTTGGTGTTCCTTCGTTTGTAACTTGTGCATTCATTGCCATAAGGCCAAACATAGCACACAATAAAGTAATTTTTTTCATTAGTCTTTTTTTGGTAAAGAGAAACTTAGTTAATAGTTCTCATTGAAATTTAAGTCACTAATGTACAGCAATTTTTTGAAAAAATAAAGCAGAAAAAATCCCTATAAGACACAAAAAACCCCAATACCAAGGCATTGAGGTTCTATTTAAAAATAAAATATGTTTTTTAGATAATCAACATGGCATCGCCATAAGTGTAAAAACGGTATTTTTCTTTGATCGCTACTTGATAAGCTTCTTTAATAAAATCGTGCCCTGCAAAAGCAGAAACCATCATGAGCAATGTACTTTTTGGTGTGTGCAAGTTTGTTACCATAGCATTGGCGATACTAAACTCGTACGGAGGAAAAACAAATTTATTTGTCCATCCCTCATAAGGGTTTAAGGTGTGATTAGAAGACACCGAACTCTCCAAAGCTCTCATTGCAGTAGTCCCAACAGCGCAAACTCGTCTTTTAGTTGCCACCCCATGATTTATAACTTTCGCCGCTTCGGCAGAGATAGCAATCTCTTCTGAATCCATTTTGTGTTTAGATAAATCTTCTACTTCTACCGAGCTAAAAGTTCCTAGACCAACATGTAAAGTAACTTCACTAAAGTGAACTCCTTTTATCTCTAATCGCTTCATTAAATGTTTAGAAAAGTGCAAACCTGCAGTTGGAGCAGCAACAGCACCTTCGTTCTTGGCATAAATTGTTTGGTAACGCTCTGCATCCTCTGGCTCAACATCTCTTTTGATGTATTTAGGCAAAGGTGTTTGGCCCAATTCGTTTAATTTACTTCTGAATTCTTCGTAAGAACCGTCATATAAAAAACGTAGTGTACGCCCTCTAGAGGTTGTATTGTCTATTACTTCGGCAACCAGACTTTCGTCGTCCCCAAAATATAGTTTATTCCCAATTCTTATTTTACGAGCAGGATCTACCAAAACGTCCCAAAGTCGAGTTTCTGGATTCAATTCTCTTAATAAGAACACCTCGATACGAGCGCCCGTTTTTTCTTTGTTTCCAAATAATCTAGCTGGAAACACTTTTGTGTTGTTAAGCACCAAAACATCGTCTTCATTAAAATAATCTATCAGATCTTTAAACATTTTATGTTCGATGGTCTTCTTTTCTCTATTCAGAACCATCAAACGAGATTCGTCTCGATTAGGAGCTGGATATTCGGCGAGTAATTCTTCTGGAAGATCAAAATGAAAGCTAGATAACTTCATATATAGTGCTGTTGTTTAGGTTAGAAAGGTTGCAAATATACAATCTCAAATAGGGGGTTGTCAAGTATTTGAAGGATTATCTTTGCGAATCGATTTGAGCGCCCATACTTGCAAGGTCTTCCCAAAAACTAGGGAACGATTTAGACACAACTTCTGGCTCATTTATAACTATTGGAACTAACAAAGCCAAGGGAGCAAACGCCATCGCCATACGATGATCTTGATAGGTCTCTATTACCACCTCCTCTTTTATTCTGTTAGAAGCAATTAACGTTAAGCTATTATCTGTTATTTCGCAATTAGCGCCCAATTTGTTAAGTTCTATTTGCAAGGCTACCAGCCTATCTGTTTCTTTTATTTTTAAATTTTTAAGGTATGTAAGCCAGTTAGATCGCAAGCTATCCCTAAACCAAAACAACAAACAGCAATGGTCTGTGCCAAATCTGGCGTGTTTATTAGGTCGAGTTTTATTGCGCTAGGCAATTGTTTTTCAGAGCTAATAAGCTGAATAGTATTTAATTGTTGATCAAAGGTTGTAACTACACCTAACTGCTCAAAAACAGAAGCCAGAGCTGCATCGCCTTGACGACTGTTTTGTTTATAACTACTTAGTGTAATAGACGCATCCTTAGACAGGGCTACCAAACTGTAAAAATAAGAAGCCGAACTCCAATCGGACTCTACCGTTACAGAAGTAGGAACAATCTCCAGTAAAGGCTCAATGCGAATAGTTTGACCAGAAAAAGAACCTTCGACCCCTATCGATTTTAATAATGAGAGCGTCATTTTAATATAGGGTACAGAAGTAATATGGCCTTTCAAATTAATTGTAAGCCCATTAGCCAAGGACGAAGCGACTAGCATTAATGAAGAAATATATTGGCTACTCACATCTGCTTGGATGCTTAGCGCGCTTTTAAGTAATTTTTTACCTATAATTTTTAAAGGCGGAAACCCTTCAGCAGCAGTATACTCTATCGATGCTCCTAAGGCTCGTAAAGCATTTACAAGCACGCCTATTGGACGTTGCTGCATTCGCTGGCTACCTGTTAGAATAAACTCTTTTCCTTCTTGTATCGATAGATAGCTGGCTAAAAATCGCATTGCAGTACCCGCGTGATGTACATCAATATTAGAATCCTGTAACCTTAAGGCTGCTGTTAATACTTTTGAATCGTCGCTCTCAGAACTATTCAGAATTTGAAGAGAAGGATATAACGCTTGTAAAATTAAAAGCCGATTGGTCTCACTTTTCGACCCAGTAACAGACAAACGCTGCTCTTTAAGAGACCTGTTAGAAAAAGAGATGCGAGACTCCATTTTAAGTATCTCTTTTGTACTTGGCCCAGAATTTTCCGTAGGAAACTAAAAAACCATAAAGAAAACCACTTAAAATGGTAATAAGTGCGAAAGAAACAGGGTCTTTACCCGTAAAAAACGCCATACTAAAACCGCTCATTCCCCAATAGATAAAAATCATAATGACAACAAAAGCAGTCCCCAAAGACAGAACAGACTTCCAAAAGCTTTTCATCTTTACTATTTTATTGAATATGTTCATTGTAATTTTTTATTTTGGTGATGGCGATTGTGATCGCGTTTAGTCTTTAGTTCTAATTTTTTAATAAAGGCCTCATTTAAATTTATACCCGTTTGATTGGCCAGACATAAAACTACAAAAACAACATCGGCAAGCTCTTCGCCTAAGTCTTTATCCTTATCGCTCTCTTTTTCGCTTTGCTCGCCATAACGTCTAGCAATAATGCGAGCCACCTCACCTACTTCTTCTGTAAGCTGAGCCATATTGGTGAGTTCGTTAAAATAACGCACTCCATGTTGCTTAATCCAATCGTCTACTGCTTTCTGTGCGTTTTCTAAATTCATATTTAGATTTTTGATAACACTACTTTCTCATTCTCCTTTGCCACTCTTTGATTATAAAATTCTTTTAAAATATCATATTTATAAGCAGGGACCACAGAATTATTCATCGTAAAAGAAGACATTATACTTAAACGACCCTCGGTTTCGGTAATATTAAACTGGAACGTCCCCATATTATCTGGTAGTGACAATTTAATAGGTGCTGGCATTGAGCTTACCTGATATCCTTCTGGAAGCAATAATGTCACAATATCTCTATGGTTATAAGGATAACGAAAATCGATAGGATAGTTACGTTCTGCTAGCGTAAAAGGAGTCTTCTCCATTCTTAGAAACAACAAAGGAGAGATGTACAAATCGTTTCCGATTATCTCACCTGCTTCTTCCATTTCGAATAAAAACGACTCTGTAACAGCTTCGTTTAACAAATCAATATTCTTAATCTCCAATTCAGACAAATCTTCTAGCTCATGACTATTGATTAAGCTTTCGATCATTTTTTCTGTATTCATATCCTTAAATTCATTGCGATAATCTAAGGCTTCAAGCAAAGTGTAATTACTTTTTAAAGTACCCTCTACGCTTCCATCATCAAGCAATGTAGCGTTGATCATGGTGCTTTTACGGCTTGTCACTTCTGGATACATATTTATTTGTGATGTAGATCCATCTGCATTTATTAAAGTACCATGCCAATTTAAATCTCGACTAGGCAATACATTTGGAGCACTTAGTTTTTCACTGGCATCTAAAAGATACCGCTTCCCTGCAACTTCTGCACTAACCAACATGCTATTAAAGCCTTCGATAGTTGGAAACAAAGGGATACCATTCTCACGAGTACTAATTAATACAGGTTGAGCATTTATTCCAGCTTCTTTAAGCATTGATAAAAGAATCATATTGATTTCGCCAGACATTCCAGTTTTCTTCTCATAAGCCTTTGCAATCTTTGCAATGCCATTACGAGAATACTTACTGTAACGACCATTCCAAGTCATCCGAGATTTTACATAATCAAAGATTTTGTTCATTTTTTGAATCTCGCCTTTGGCCTTGCTCAATAAGCTTGTTAAATCATTTTGATAATATTTAGTTTTCTTAATCTGAGCGCCAAAATATTTTGACTTATTTATGGTCTTTACAACCTCTTCCCAAGTATTTGAATACTTTTTTAATGGTGAGTTGGGAAAATCAACAGTTGCCAATTCGTAAGTGATTAAAAACCTATAATTATCAATATTATCTACATATGGCTCTTCTACTATTGCTGGCACACCTGTATACTCGTACTCACTTACAAACTCTAATACATGTAAAGTACCTTTTTTTGTAGCTTCTGTACGCGCACCAGTAGTAGTTTGCTCATAAGAGATTTGCATAATTCGATCATCAGAATAATCTTTGGGCTGTGAATTAAATTCTCCTTTTACCAAGCGATTGAATCTGAAATATTCAGGCGTCTGAATTTTGGTGAAAAAGTGAGCCACAGGTATATCATCTTGAACTTCGATATCATCAATTTTCCAGAAGGGAGACGTAATTTTATACTTATACTCAATTACGGAACCCACCGAAACATTAGGCAAAGTAATTGAGGTTTCATTTCTGTTGTCGCTTACCTCTGTTTTAAAAATACCATCTCTTTTAAGTTTTGTTTTTTCTAATTTTCTACCTTGCATATTGTAAGTGTACCCTTTTATTTCGGAGGCACGTTCGACATCAGAACCAGACTTAAACA
>QIIH01000497.1 GCA_003229235.1 Flavobacteriales bacterium
ATTTTGGTGATACACAAGAACTTAGCAAGATGCTCAATACGACTATGTATGTTATTTTAGGATTCATAAAGTTGGGGTTAAGAAAATTGTAATTGTACCATGTGTGGGCAATGATCGCTATGATGTGCTTCTGGTAGGATCACTGCGCGTTTAATATTGTCTTTTAAAGGTGCCGAAACCAAATTGTAATCAATCCGCCAGCCTTTATTGTTAGCTCTAGAGTTAGCGCGATAGCTCCACCAAGTATAATTGTGAGACTCTTTGTTGAGCATTCTAAAAGAATCGATAAATCCGCTCTTCATGAATGCGTCTAACCATGCTCTTTCTTCTGGTAAAAATCCTGAGGTATTTTTGTTACGTACAGGGTCGTGAATATCGATGGCTTCGTGACAAATATTATAATCTCCACAAATCACCAAATTAGGAACATCCTTTTTTATCTCGTTCACATATGTCTGAAAATCGTCCATAAACTTAAACTTGGTATCCAGACGTGCCACATTGGTTCCGCTGGGCAAGTATAAACTCATTACAGAAACCTCGTCAAAATCGACACGGATGTTTCGCCCTTCAAAATCCATATAATCGATCCCTGTGCCGTATTCTATATGCTTGGGTTCTGTCTTGCAAAATATAGCTACGCCACTATATCCCTTTTTTTGAGCACTATACCAATAATGATATGGGTAACCAGCTGCTTCGATTTCGGCTAAATCTACCTGCGACGATTCGGCTTTAGTTTCTTGTAAGCATATTACATCTGGATTGGCGGCTTTAAGCCAGTCGCAAAAGCCCTTTCTCATGGCGGCTCTAATACCATTAACGTTATAAGAAATAATTTGCATTGAATGCGTTTTTGAATTAACGCTAAATTAAATACTATCGTACCTTTACCTTACTTTGTCCGAGGAAAGATTTCCATATTTAATGAACAAAATAAATTAAGCTTGTGCCAGTTATATTAATCTATCAAAGCACTTAACTTTTGAGACTCGGTTACTTTTTATTATGTTTTGCAGTTTTTGGAAGCCTTCACGCCCAAACAAACCCCAGAGGAGTAGTTGGCAAAACGCTTGCCATAAGCGATACTATTATAATAAGTGATCTGTCTATCAATCCTGTGTTTTTTGAACTTTTAGACGCCGACGGTAATAGCATAGACGCCTCAAAATATGAGGTCGACTACAGCAAATCTGTGTTGATATTGTCTCCAGAATTAAAACAATCTTTAGATAGTGTTAGGCTTAATTACAGGCCCTACCCCGAATTTTTGACCAGACGATACTCCTTGTTAGATTCTAGCGTGGTAGTTGCCAATTCTGGTGCTATCGCTCGCCTTTACAGCTTACAAGAATCTACAACAGGGCGAGATGCAGCGCCTTTTGACGGGCTTATAACTAGCGGTAGTATTACTAGAGGCGTAACGGTTGGTAACAATCAAAATGCAGTGGTAAATTCGCAGTTAGATTTACAAATTACTGGTAAACTCAACGAAAAGGTTTCTATTAGAGCTTCTATTCAGGATGCTAATATCCCTTCACAAGAAGGCGGTTATTCTCAAAATCTAGACGAATTTGATCAAATTTTTATCGAGCTTTTTAGCGATCGTTGGAATATCCGCGCAGGAGATATTAACCTAAATAATTCGCAAAGCTACTTTGGTAATTTTACAAAAAAGATACAAGGTATATCCCTTGCTGCAAACTTGGTACATACTGATAGTAGCCGTACTACTATGCAGGTTGCCGGAGCTTTGGTAAGAGGTGTATTCTCTCGCAGTACTTTTACAGGGCAAGAAGGAAATCAAGGGCCGTATAAGCTAATAGGCCCCAATGGCGAACTTTTTATTTTGATAGTATCTGGCAGTGAGCGGGTTTTTGTAAATGGGGTTCAGCTACAGCGGGGTGAAACCAACGATTATATAATAGATTACAACGCTGGTGAAATTATATTTAACCCTACCTACCCAATTACTGCCAATATGCGAATCGCGGTTGAATATCAATATACAGACCAAAATTACACGCGTTTTGTTGGCTTCGGACAAGGAGATTATTCTAACGATAGTTTTACGATTGGTGCCTATGCCTATTCAGAAAGTGATGCAAAAAACCAACCCTTACAGCAAAATTTGAGCGAAGAACAAGTTGCTGTTTTACAAGATGCCGGAGACGATCGCTTATTAATGACTGCACCTTCGGCTGTGCCAGATACCTTCTCAGAAAATAAAATACTGTACAAAAAAGAAGTGATTGCAGGTATCGAAGCCTTTGTGTTTAGTGATAACCCCGACGACGAACTCTTTAATGTTCGCTTTAGTTTTATTGGCGAAAATCAAGGAAACTATATCATTAGTAATAACACGGCCATAAGTAGAATTTTTGAATTTATACTACCACTAGAAGGGATTCCGCAGGGAAGATACGAACCTGTATTCCCTATTATTGCACCAACACTTTTACAAGTTGGAGGAGTTTATGGAAGCTATCATCCTAGCCAAAAAACACAAATAGATTTTGAACTCAGCGCCAGCAGAAACGATCAGAACTTGTTTTCTGATCTGGACGATAACGACAACAATGGGGTAGCTGCCCATGTGCAAGGCAATCAATTTATTGTTAGTGATACTCTGGGCAACTATTTAAAAGGCTTTGGGAGTATCGATTTTTTACAAGAAGAGTACCAATCGATAGAACGCCTATTTAATGTAGAATTTAATCGCGATTGGAACCTCTTTTTGCCTACAGGTGATCAATTATATGCCATTGGCGGTCTAGAAGGCCAACATGCTAAATGGGGACGAACCCGCTATGAGTTTCAACGCTTAACTTATGACGATTCCTATACAGGAAATAGACATTTTCTAAATTCGGCAATGCGCTTCAAACAAACACAAGTGAACATACGTGCAAGTTTACTAAAAACCAACAGCGATAGTTTGCGCTCAAACTTTAATCGGTTTAATATAGGCGCTGTACAAGCTATTAAGAAAGCTTGGGTGGGCGCAAAAATAGATATCGAAGATAATGAGCAGCGATTACAAGTACAGGATTCTTTAACGCCTTTAAGCCAACGTTTTAAAGACTACGAAGTTTATACCGGAATTGGCGATAGTACTGGTGTTTATGCCGCCGTTGGGTATCGATATAGAGTAACAGATAGTGTATTAAACAATGCATTAGCTAGGGTTAATAATTCTCACACCTACTACATTAAAACAACACCAATTAACACTTCAAATTCGCAACTATCTATTTTTGCCAACTACAGAACCTTAAGCTTTGAAGATGCCAGTAAAGAAAAAGAGCAAACCATAAATGGTCGCATCGTTTACAATCAACGCTTTTGGAATAACGCTGTTTTATGGACTACAACATTGGAGTCAAATTCTGGAGTAGTTGCAGTACAAGAATTTACCTATCTCGCAGTAGAAGCCGGCCAGGGCATCTACACTTGGAACGATTATAACAATAACGGAATTCAAGAATTAGAAGAATTTGAGGTGGCTCAGTTTCAGGACGAAGCTACCTTTGTACGAGTGCTGTTACCAAATAGGCTTTTTGTGAAGGTAAATGAGAACACTTTCAGCCAGAGTTTAACCTTACAACCTAAGCAATGGGTGAATAGTGAGAGTAGTTTTAAAAAGCTGTTGGCCAAATTTTACAATCAAACCACCTACCTAATCGACAGAAAAGTTAGAAGAGATAATAGCGATTTAGCACTAAACCCTTTTACAGGTGCAGGTGATCTTGAGCTCGGGCTTAGATTAAACATTAAAAACACCCTCTTTTATAATCGCGGCCTTAATCGTTATACATCAAGTTATACGTTTTTGTCGACCGCCAATAATACATTACTTTCTACTGGCTTACAGGAGAATAGCTTGCAGAGTCATCAGCTTAATTTTTTACATAAAGTTGGTAGCAGCTGGCTATTTAATTTTAAAAACGTATTTAGTAAAAACGAGAGTGTCTCTCAAAACTTTCCTAGCCGTAATTTTAAACTAGACAATCTAGCAGTACAACCTAAAATTAGCTATTTATGGAATAAATCTATGCGATTAGACCTTAGTTATCGCTATGCTAATAAAGACAATACCTTGGGCGATGAGCAACTTGACCAGCAAAGTTTAGGATTGCTTTTTAGTTATTCAAAACTAGATAAGGGATCGATTAATGCGGAGTTCAATTATATAAACAACGACTTTCAAGGAAGCCCCTTTTCGCCAGTTTCGTATCAAATTTTAGAAGGGCTAAATCCGGGGTCTAACTTTACTTGGAGCGTTTTGTTTCAGAAAAAAATTACCAAATATTTAGATGCCAATGTATCGTACTTTGGGCGTAAAAGCGAATTGTCTAAAACAATACACAGTGGGAGTGTTCAGCTAAGGGCCTTTTTTTAAATTGCGGTATGTTCTTTGTACTTTATAACCTAAACAAATACGTATGAGACCGATTTTTATTTACACATTAGGAGTTATTAGTTTACTTACGGCCTGCAATTCTGGCTACTCTAATGCAGCAAGTTCTGCCGATGCTATGGCTAAAGAACAGCAAATGACCGAAAACGGTTTTATTAAAGCAACCGTGGTATTGCAAAACGATGCCTCGGGCTGTCCGGTATTATTAGTTTTCGAGAATGGCGAAAAACTTGACCCCATAAACCTCGACCAATCTTTGGCTAAAGATAACACCGAGCTTTGGGTAAAATTCTCACGCCTAAGAATGCCCCCAAGATGTGATATAGCCTCTGCGATATCTATAAAAGAAGCACAAAAAAAGGCGAAATAATTAAATTTCGCCTTTTAATAAAGTTATTGGTATCGATTGTTATTCAACAATAATACGTTTTACTTGACCAGCAGTTCTAGTACCCATACGTACTAAATAAACACCAGAAGCGGCATACGACATATCTAATTCGTACTTATAAACTCCGTTCTCGTTTTCTATCCAGTTAGACAATACTGTTTGTCCTAATATGTTATGAACTTTAATATTCATAAGATCTGTAAGTTCTGGGTTAGTTAAAGTAACCTCAAAACGATTGTTACCTAGGCTAACAACTATCATAGAAGCATCTTGGATTCCTTGCTCCTCGACACCTAATACACCAGAAACGTTAGCAGTATAGTCGTTGGTTCTACCAAAAGCTAAATCATCACAAGGGTCTAAAACATCTCCCGCTTGATCTTCGTCTTCACCACGAACACGCATTAAATGAGTTCCTAAAGTAACACCTGTTAATGTTCCGAAATCGACAGTAAAGGCGAAATCTGTATTTGCACTTGCTACAAATTCATTAGAAATAACTTCAGAAGGTTCGAATACACCGTTGTCGTTAAAATCGATCCATATTGCATAGACAGAGTTTGCAAATCCCATCTGTAGAACACCTTCAAAAGGATTATCGTCTAAATCGAAGTTAAATACAATTGAAGTATCATCGGCATATCCATCAGGACCACAGTTAACAGTAAGGTCTTGATCTGCTAACTCTAAGAATGTAACACCATCGTCAAAGCCTGCACAATCAGATACTGGCTGACAAACTGTATTGCTAATAGTTGCAGCAATATCGTCGTTAGACGTATCTGCATCTCCAGCTAATTCTGTTCCTGCTACAAAATCGTAAGATCCTAAAACTGATAAATCAGCAGTAGTTGGGAAGTCAAAAGATACAGATCCTCCTACTGGTACCGGCCCAGGAACAACTCCTGCCTCGTCTGCACCACCATCAATATTATAAAATACCGGAACATCTGTCTGAGGGTCCCCTCCAAAGTTTTCTACTGTAACCGTTACAGTTTCTGTAGCTCCTAATCCAGAACCAGAAACAGGAGCAGTAATAGCAGTAACACCTACATCATCTGGCTCAAGGAAAGTAACATCCTTTGTAAAAGCATCGTTTGTTAGGTCTTCGTCACCTACCAAAGCAGTAGTAGCCGTAATAGAATAGGTAGTCCCTACTACTCCCATATCGGCGGTAGCAGTAAATGTATATATGGCATTTGTAGCCGACGCAATTGGACCAGAAACAACTTCGTTAACAACAGGACCTCCGTCTACTGAAAAGGAAACTGGAATGTCTGATTGTGGTAACGAACCAAAGTTTCTTACAGTAACCTCTACAGTTTCTGTTATACTTAAAGTACCATCGTTTGGTTGGTTAATAGCAACAATACCTACGTCGTTATCTGTCTCTGGAGCAATTTTAAAAACCCCTACTACATCACGCTTATTTGGATTCATATATTCTGCAATATGCCAAAATGTTTGATCATCTACAGGGTCTAATGTTAAATGTACATAATCTGCCAATCTGTTAGAGGGGTTACTACCTGTACTCATAGCAATTGTTTGCT